>NZ_JBMBTE010000098.1:0-18713 GCF_048897285.1 Rhodococcus sp. O3 | reverse complement strand
GCGACGAACGCCCGTTCCAGTGCCGCGGCACCGAGCAGGCGGTGCTCGGGCGGGGCCACGATGGCGGCGGCCGCGTCGTGGGTGTGCAGCGCGGCGAAGTCGGGTTCGGTACGGGCGGTGCCCAGCAGCGCCGCCGAGGTCAGGGTGTCCAGTCCGTGCGTGCTCACAGGGCGACCGCCTCCTGGCCCGGCTCGAACACCGAGGCCGGCGTCACGGCGCGCCCGTCCCACTCGCCGCACACCGTCACCGGGTGGCCGCCGGACACTGCGAGCAGGCGCCAGCGGCTGTCGAGATCACCGGTCAGTGGCAGGGCGCGGTCGGCCCGGTCGACGAGCCACCACCGGTCGTCGATGCGGGTGGGTGTCACGGCGGTGAGCAGCACCGGCCACGAGCGGATCCACGGATCGGCGCCGAGCGCGCCGGCGTAGTCGCTGAGCGCGGTGTCGAAATCCGTCGCCCGCAGCGTCGTGAACGATTCCGGTGCCGCGTGCCGGGTGCCGATCACCGCGCGCAACGGCGCGGCCCCGGGATAGAAGTGCAGGTCGGCGTCGACGAGGGTGCCAGGCACGGGCGCCTCGGCGTCGAATCGTGTTGTGCCGTGCGAGAAATC
Organism: Rhodococcus sp. O3; assembly: GCF_048897285.1. Taxonomy (NCBI): domain Bacteria; kingdom Bacillati; phylum Actinomycetota; class Actinomycetes; order Mycobacteriales; family Nocardiaceae; genus Rhodococcus; species Rhodococcus sp. O3. The sequence goes on along the minus strand of NZ_JBMBTE010000098.1, from coordinate 18,103 downwards.
GAGCACCACTGCCCATCGTCCGGTGTCCCGTCCGCGCAGCCACAGCTTGCGGGTGTAGATGCGGTTGTCCTCGGTCGTGCGGCTCGCGACCGCCTGCCAGCGGTCGCGGATCGCGGGTTCGCGGCGCACCTCGTCCGTCCTGGTGGGGAATCCGAGGTGGGTGTAGACCGATCGGACCAGGGGTTCGGGCAGTTCCGCGAGGCTCCGGAAGGCCCGGATCAGCAGGTGCAGGCGCGCGTATTCACCGAGAATCAGTGCGGGCCAGTCCTCGTGGGTCGCGACGACGGACGGCAGCGTCCGCAGCGCCCCGGCGACGCCGGGTACCTGCGCGTCGACCATGCGTCCGGCGATCTCGTCGTAGGTGGCGTAGCCGTGGTCGACGGTCCCGAGTCCGTTGCGGATGCGGTCGGTGAGCCAGCGATCGAGGTCCTCGAGTCCCGCGGCGGCACGTTCGAGGCGGCGCTGCAGCGCGGCCGGGTCGGTTTCCTTCGGGGGAGTGTCCTCGGAAGCCGTTGCCTTTTCGGTCTTTTCGTCCCGTGTGTTGATCCAGGTGGTGACGGCGTCGGGTGCGGTCCTTTCGGGGACGGACCCCGCGGACCACTGCATGAGCAGGCTCAGGGCGTGCTTGCAGGGAAACTTCCGGCTCGGGCACGAACACCGATAGGCGGGCCCGGTCAGGTCCACCGACGTCAGGTAGTTGCTCGCGCCGCTGCCGCGGCACACACCCCACAGGGCGCGGTCGCTGCGTCCGGTCTCCGTCCATTTCGACGCCAGCCCGCGAGCCGCCGTCTCCGACGAACGGTCGGGGGCGGCCGCGGCGATCTGAGCGGGGGACCAGGGTGTCGTCACGTCGGAGCAACGTACGGGAGGGGTCCGACAGGACGCCAACCGTCAGTGCGTGACGTGTTCGTCGAGCCGGCGCCGGATGCCGTCGACGAGCAGATCCAGACCGAAGTCGAACCGGACCGCCGGATCGCCGTCGAGCAGGTCGTCGTCGGAGGTCGCGGGGGTTTCGGTGGTCACGTCGGGGGAGACCGGGGACCGCGTGAGCGCGCCGAATTCGGCGAGTTGGAGGCGCGACTGCTCGTCGACGGTGTGGCCGAGTACATAGTGCAGCAGCGCGTAGCCGGCGAGTTCGGCGTGCGCGCGGGACAGCCCCGCGCGCTGTGCGACGGCGACGAAACTGTCGCGGGCGCGGGAGGTGGTCAGCCGTGACGCGTAGCTGGAGGCGACGAGTTCGGCGCCGTCGCGGTGTGCGAGGAGCGCGGCGCGGAAGCGGTGCGCGAGTTCGGCGAGGGCCTCGTCCCACGATTCGGTGCTCGGCGGGGCGTCGACGCCCTCGAGGATGCGGTCGGCCATCGCGCCCAGCAGCGTCTGCTTGTTGGGGAAATGCCAGTACAGGGCGCCCGGTTGCACGCCGAGCGATCCGGCGAGCTTGCGCATCGTCAGGTCGCCGAGCCCGTATTCGTCGAGGATCGCCATGGCGCCGTCGAGGACGTCGCCGCGTCGCAACTGCACCTGTTCGCTCCCTCTGTTTCGTGCTTGTCCCCTTTGACAGTAGTCGACCACCGCCCTAACCTGAACGCTGTTCAAGTGAACGGTGTTCAAGTTTGTTCCCGATACTCCAGGAGATCCGCCGTGACCAAGGCACTCGCCCCCACCGACATCCTCGCGGTGGCCCGCGAACAGGTGCTCGACCGCGGTGACGGTCTGCGCCGCGACCAGATCCTCGAAGTGCTGCAACTGCCCGACGAGCGGCTTGAGGACCTGCTGACCCTCGCGCACGACGTGCGCATGAAGTGGTGCGGACCCGAGGTCGAGGTCGAGGGCATCATCAGCCTCAAGACCGGCGGCTGCCCCGAGGACTGCCACTTCTGTTCGCAGTCGGGTCTGTTCGCCTCCCCGGTGCGATCCGCGTGGCTCGACATCCCGAGCCTCGTCGAGGCCGCCAAGCAGACCGCCAAGACCGGAGCCACCGAGTTCTGCATCGTCGCCGCGGTCCGTGGCCCGGACGCCCGGCTGATGGCGCAGGTCGCTGCCGGTGTCGAGGCCATCCGCAACGAGGTCGACATCCAGGTCGCGTGCTCGCTGGGCATGCTCACCCAGGAGCAGGTCGACCAGCTCGCCGCGATGGGTGTGCACCGCTACAACCACAACCTCGAGACCTCCAGCTCGTACTTCCCGAACGTCGTCACCACCCACACCTGGGAGGAGCGGTGGGAGACGTTGCGGATGGTCCGCGAAGCGGGCATGGAGGTGTGCTGCGGCGGCATCCTCGGGATGGGGGAGACGCTCGAGCAGCGCGCCGAGTTCGCCGCCGAACTCGCCGAACTCGGCCCCGACGAGGTGCCGCTGAACTTCCTCAACCCGCGCCCGGGCACCCCCTTCGGCGACCTGGACGTGCTGCCCGCGGCCGACGCGCTGCGCGCGGTCGCCGCGTTCCGGCTCGCGCTGCCCCGCACCATCCTGCGGTTCGCCGGTGGACGCGAGATCACCCTCGGCGACCTGGGTGCCAAGCAGGGCATCCTCGGCGGCATCAACGCCGTCATCGTCGGCAACTACCTCACCACCCTGGGGCGCCCGGCCGAATCCGATCTGGACCTGCTCGGCGAGTTGAAGATGCCGATCAAGGCCCTGAGCGAAAGCTTCTGACATGTTCGATCCGTTCACGGGCGCCGTGCTCGACGGCGCCGAGCCGGTCCGGCCGCGTGCCGCGCACCTCGGTCTCGAACCGCCGCGCTTCTGCGCGCAGTGCGGCCGCCGGATGATCGTCCAGATCGCCCCGGACGGATGGTGGGCGCGGTGCTCTCGCCACGGCACGATCGATTCGGCCCAGGACGAGCAGCGCTGAACCTGCAACGGCGCTGACCTGCGAAGGTGCTGAACATACGACGAGGCCCGGAGGGAAGAACCCTCCGGGCCTCGTCCTCCCGCTCAGCGCTGCTGCGGCGGAACCGGAGTGGTCGTCGTCGTGGTGGGAGCGACGGTCGTGGTGCCGGTCGTCGTCGACGTTGCCGGCGCGGTCTCCGTCGTCTCGGTCGTGGCGGTCCCGGTCTCGGTCTCGGTCGTCCCGGTCGCGGGGGTTTGGATCACCGTCTCCGGGGTCGCGGTCGGGGTGGTTGCCGCCGCATCGGTCGCGGCCGGCGCGACAGCGGTGTCGGCGACCGGTGCCGGGGCCGAGGCGGCATCCGACGTTCCCGTGGTGGTGATTCCCGCGGTGGACGGGGTGGTGCCGGCCGGGGTGGTCCCGGGCTCGGTGGTCACCGCGTCGGTGCTCGGGGTCGTCGTGGTGCTCGTCGCCGTCTCGGAGGTGGTCTCCGCGGTCACCGCGAGCGCGTCCGCGGAGGCGCTCTTCGCGGTGGACTTGGGCAGTTCACCCTTGTCGGCCTGCTCGGCCAGGTGGGTGAGCCACTGGGCGGCGTATTCGGCCGAGGTCAGCGGCTTGCCGTTCGCCGCGTCCGCGTCGCGCCAGTAGTCGAAGTGGTGTCCGCTGACCTCGCCGAGGGTCTGCTGGTAGGGATCGCTCAGCGCGACCGGGATGGTGTTCGCGTTGTCCGCGATGAAGCCGATGATCTCGTTGCGCACCTTCGCGGGCAGATACACCAGGTTCTCCGCCGCGCTGAGCTTCAGCTCCGTGTCGGCGGCGACGTCCGTCGGCTGGGTCGGCGTGTAGCCGGGATCGGACACCTTGATCAGCACGTCGAGGAAGGTCTCGTCGGTCTGCATCCAGTTGCCCTGCGCCTGGATGTCGGCGAACGCGAGCATTGCGACGCGGCCGATCGTGACCGCGAGGTCCTGACCGGTTGCCGGGGTGAGGCCTTCGTCCTGCATCCGGTCGACGTTGAGCTGCCGGCCGACGTTCGAGGCGAGCTGGAGAAGCGCGATGTTCTCCGGGGCGTCGCACGTGAAGTCGCCCTCGGAGCAGAACGAGGCGATCCTGCCGTCCAGGGCACCGAAGCCGCCGCTGGTGTCCGTCGCGATGCCGCTGCCGTCGGCGCTCGTGTTCCCGGACTGGTAGGGGCGGTCGTATCCGTCGGGATTGCGGAACGGATCCTGCGCGCCGGGGAACGGACCCTCGCCCGCGGTGCGGCCGGCGTCGGCGAGGATGACGACACCGACCACGTAGTTCGGGTCGATGATGTCGTACGAGCCGTCCTCGTTCTGTTTCTGGTTGCCGATCTCCATCGCGGCGCGGCGGGCCACGTCGGCGCCCTCGCTGTATCCGACGATCGCGAACTGCGTGTTCGGGCACTCGGCGCGGATCGCCTTCATCACGGTCTGGGCGTTGTCGACGCCCGTCTCGACCGCGTCCTCGTAGGACGCCATGTGAGCGGGATATTCGACGTAGAACGCGGCGTAGTCCTTGCCGGCGTCGCGTGGGGCGTTGACCACCGGGTCGACCCAGTGGCTGTTGTAGTCCCCGGACATCGCGGCGGGCAGCGTCGTGCCGTCGGGAGTGGTGAGCATGGCGTGCTGGCCGTTGCGCGGGCTGTCGTTCCGGCCACCGATGGCGATGCTCACCATGTCGTGGCATTCGTTGGTCATCGCGACCAGAGCGGTGTCCGTTCTGACCGGCGTGTCGGTCCCCGTCACGGCAACCGCCACCAGCGCCGCCACTCCCAACACTGCCGGGGCCGCCAAGCCCGCTGCGATCCGCCGTCGATGCGACGCCGTCTGCTCTGCCATATCCGTCCAATCCGGTTGTGGTCACCCATCGACCACCCCGCAATGGGGTGCCCCCGCGTCACAGGGCATGTCGGCCGCCCCGGCGACGGCGTTACATTTCCGAGGCTCGTGTCGTCGATCTGCGTCCGGTCCCAGGTGGTACCGGCTGCGGGCGAATGTGCGAAAACGCAGCGGCTCTGTAGCTTCGACTCGTAGGATGCTGGGTGCGCCCAGTGTTCCCTGCGGGCTACCGCCCAGTGTTCCCTGCGGGCTACCGCCCAGTGTTCCCTGCGGGCTACCGCCCAGTGTTCCCTGCGGGCTACGCAGTGTTATGGAGTCAGCCGACCCGAGCACCGTTCTCCGGGCCACCGAAAGTTATTGGCCCAGCGAGCTTTGCTGTGAGAGCCCGGACGGCTCCGGACAGTGAGATCTGGTTCATGATCGGGCAAGCGTGGCCGTTCGTCGGCGACGGCCGAGCCGGATATTCGATGCGTCTTACGATGACGCCCCTGATATCGAATCCGAAGTCTGTTTTCCGGCACGGTGCCCCCAGTCTGCAACCCGGATCTGAGCTGTCCGTGCGAGCCGTTGCTGTGCACGCGGTCGTGCGATCCCCAGGGGCCGGATGAACTGCCCGAGTGAAACGGACTCGTATCGCAGCGATTTCGGATGCGATGATCACCAGGGTCGGTGCGTGGTATCGAATCATCCACTGCGCCTGGATGTTCGATCCGGCGCGATCCACGTCAGCAGGGCGGGCGCAGGGCGGCGAATTCGTCGGTGACGCGCAGGCGTGAATCGGTGAACCGGTAGAGGGCGGCGGGGCGGCCGCCGGTGCGTCCGGGCGGGGCGGTCGTGCCGGTCGCGGTCAGCACGTTGCGGCGCTTGAGAACTCGCTGCAAGTTCGTCGCATCGACCTGGTAACCCAGCGCGGCGCAATAGATGTCGCGCAGTTCCGACATGGCGAACTCCGCGGGGGCCAGCCCGAATGCGATGTTCGTGTAGGACAGCTTCGCTGCCAGACGGGCACGGGCGTTGTCGACCATCACGCCGTGGTCGAAGGACGTCTCCGGCAGGTTCGCCACGGGGTGCCAAGCGGTGTCGTCGGGCAACTGCGGATCCGACGTGCTCGGTACCAAGCCGAGATAGGTGGACGCGATGGTGCGGGGGCCGGGGATGCGGTGCGGAGCGGAGAACACCGACAACTGCTCGAGATGGGAGACCTCGCGCACATCCACCTTCTCGGCGAGCTGGCGGCGCGCAGAGGTGGTGAGGTCCTCGTCGTCCCGCAGCTGCCCACCCGGCAACGACCAGGTTCCGGCCTCCGGATCGAGGGCCCGCTGCCAAAGCAGAACCGCCAGTTCCGGCCCGGTTGCGGGGTTCTCGGGGGTGGCCGGAAAGTGGCGAACCTGGAACACCACGATGAGCACTTCGTGATGAGTGTTACTATGTGGCATGTTTTCGATCCTAAGTCGAAAACCCCCGAATACGGAAATCCGGGCGCAGCCCGCCCCGGATTGCACGAAGGAGCCAGTCCATGACCACGATCGAGTGGGCGGGAGCCGCCGCAATCGTCGACGGCCCCGGCGGCTACGCCGGCATCGACGCGACGCCGGAGTGGGCCGAGGAGGTCCGTCGGCTGGCCCGCGAGCGCAACGCGACGCTGCTGGCGCACAACTACCAGCTGCCTGCCATCCAGGACATCGCAGATCACGTCGGTGACTCCCTCGCGCTCTCGCGCATCGCCGCCGAGGCGGAGGAGGACACCATCGTCTTCTGCGGCGTGCACTTCATGGCCGAGACCGCGAAGATCCTCAGCCCGAACAAGACCGTGCTGATCCCGGACGAGCGCGCCGGCTGCTCGCTCGCGGACTCGATCACCGCGGATCAGCTGCGCGAATGGAAGGCCGAGTACCCGGACGCCGTCGTCGTCTCGTACGTCAACACCACCGCCGAGGTCAAAGGCCTGACCGACATCTGCTGCACGTCCTCGAACGCGGTCGACGTCGTCGCCTCCATCGACCCCGACCGTGAGGTGCTGTTCCTGCCCGACCAGTTCCTCGGCGCCCACGTCAAGCGCGTCACCGGCCGCGAGAACATGCACATCTGGGCCGGTGAATGCCACGTCCACGCCGGCATCAACGGCGAGGAACTGGCCGCCCAGGCCAAGTCGCACCCGGACGCGGACCTGTTCGTCCACCCCGAGTGCGGCTGCGCCACCTCCGCCCTCTACCTGGCCGGGGAAGGCTTCGTGCCGGACGACAAGGTCAAGATCCTCTCGACCGGCGGCATGATCGACGCCGCCCGCGCGACCGGCGCCAAGCAGGTCCTCGTCGCCACCGAGGTCGGCATGCTCCACCAGCTCCGCAAGGCTGCGCCGGGCATCGACTTCCAGGCCGTCAACGACCGCGCCTCCTGCCCGTACATGAAGATGATCACCCCCGCCTCCCTGCTGCGTTGCCTGCGCGAGGGGAAGGACGAGGTGCACGTGGATCCGGCCGTCGCCGAACGTGCCCGCCTGTCCGTGCAGCGGATGATCGCCATCGGCAATCCCGGCGGCGGCGAGTGACGACGCCTCCGGGGGTCGGCGTGGGCTGGGAGGCCCACGCCGACCTGGTGGTCGTGGGCGGCGGCGTTGCGGGACTGACCGCGGCCCGCGCCGCCGCGCGGCGCGGGCTGACCGTGCTCACCCTCAGCAAGGGCGGCCCCACCGACACCTCCACCCAGTACGCGCAGGGCGGCATCGCCGTGGTCGCCCCCACCGGCGACAGCGTCGACTCGCACGTCGCCGACACCCTCGCCGCCGGTGGCGGCCTGTGCGACGAGGACGCAGTCCGCTCCATCGTCAGCGCCGGCCCGCACGCCGTCGCCGCGCTCACCGACCTCGGTGCCGTCTTCGACCGCGGCCGCGACGGGGACGTCGCCCGCACCCGCGAGGGCGGGCACTCGACCCGGCGCATCATCCACGCCGGCGGTGACGCCACCGGCATGGAGGTGCAGCGCGCGCTCAACGCCGCGAGCCTGCCCGTGCTGTTCGGGGCCGCAGCCGCGCGCATCCTCACCGATGCACGTGGCGTCACCGGGGTGCTCGTCCTCGACGAGCGCGGCCTCGGCGTCGTCCACACCCCCGCCGTGCTGCTCGCCACCGGTGGGCTGGGGCAGCTGTATGCGTGCAGCACCAATCCTCCCGGCGCCACAGCCGACGGCATCGCATTGGCGCTGCATGCCGGCGCCGCGGTCGCGGACGTCGAATTCGTGCAGTTCCACCCGACCGTGCTGTACGCGCGGGGCGGCGAGGGCCGCCGCCCGCTCATCAGCGAGGCGGTCCGCGGCGAGGGCGCACGCCTCGTCGATTCCCACGGCGCCTCGATCACCGCGGGGGTGCACCCGCTGGGCGATCTCGCACCCCGCGACGTGGTCTCCCGTGCCATCGCCGAGCGGCTTGCCGTGCTGGGGGAGGAGCACGTGTTCCTCGACGCGCGGCACCTCGACGGCTTCGCCGAACGGTTCCCCACGATCACGGCCTCGTGCCTGGCCGTCGGTCTCGACCCGGCCGCCGACCTGATCCCGGTCGCCCCGGCCGCGCACTACTCGTGCGGTGGCGTCGTCACCGACGTGCACGGCCGCACCGGGGTTCCCGGCCTGTACGCCGCGGGGGAGGTCGCCCGCACCGGCCTGCACGGTGCGAATCGGCTGGCCTCCAACAGCCTCCTCGAAGGACTCGTGCTCGGCGAACGCGCCGGACACGCCGCCGCCGAGGAACGCGCCGGGCTGCGCGTGGAAGCGACCGACACGGCGCTGCCGGCCCTCCGACGGGCCGACCGCGCGACCCTGCAGACCCTGATGACTCGCCACGCCCCGGTCGTCCGAGACGACGCCGGGCTCGCCGCGGCCCAGGCCGGTCTCATGGACGCCGGGCACAGCCTGTGCACCGACACCACCGCGCTCGAGGACGCGGCGCTGACCGTCACCGCGGACGCGCTGCTCGTCGCGGCCCGCGCCCGAACCGAGAGCCGCGGTTGCCACACCCGCAGCGACTGCCCCGACACCGATCCGGCACAGGCTCGCAGCCTCGAGATCCGCCTGGTCGACGGCGATGTCGCCCTGACCATCCCCGACCTGACAGGAGTGCGTTAGACAATGGCCACCGAGCTGCCCGAAGGCCTCGACCGCGACGAGATCCTCACCCTGATCCGCGTCGCGCTCGACGAGGACCTGCGTTACGGCGCCGACGTCACGTCCGAAGCGACTGTGCCGGCGGACGCGGTCGCGACCGCGGCGGTGGTGCCGCGCTCGCCGGGCACGATCGCCGGCGTCGACGTGGGTCTGATGGTCCTCGACGAGGTGATCGGCGACGGCAACTACCAGGTGCTCGACCGGGTCCAGGACGGGCATCGGGTGCAGGCCGGTGAGCCGGTGCTCACCGTCGAGGCGCCGACGCGGGGCCTGCTCACCGCCGAGCGCACCATGCTGAACCTGATGTGCCACATGTCCGGCATCGCCACCGCGACCGCGCACTGGGTGGACGCGGTCGCGGGGACCGAGGCGAAGATCCGCGACAGCCGCAAGACGCTGCCCGGACTGCGCGCCCTGCAGAAGTACTCGGTGCGTGTCGGTGGCGGTGTCAACCACCGTATGGGTCTCGGCGACGAGGCCCTCATCAAGGACAACCACGTTGCCGCTGCCGGCTCGGTGGTCGCAGCGCTGCGCGCGGTGCGTGCGCACGCCCCGGGCATCCCGTGCGAGGTCGAGGTGGACAGCCTCGAACAGTTCGACGAGGTGCTCGCCGAGAAGGCCGAGCTGATCCTGCTCGACAACTTCCCGGTGTGGCAGACGCAGATCGCGGTGCAGCGCCGCAACACCCACGCGCCGCAGACCCGGCTCGAATCGTCCGGTGGGCTGACCCTCGAGGTCGCCGCGGACTATGCGCGCACCGGCGTCGACTACCTCGCGGTCGGCGCGCTCACGCACTCGGTGACGGTCCTCGACCTCGGGCTCGACATGTAGTACCCGGTCCGGACGACGACGTGCCGGTGGTCAGTCGGCGGGGAGATCACGGACGTACCTGCCGGGAGCGGGTTCGAGCGGCGGATGCCGGTCGCTGCCGAGCGCGGTGGGCGCGGTGGGCGCGGCGGTCTCCTCTCCGCTGCGGGCGAGCGTCCAGTCCGCCCAGGCCTGCCACCAGCTGCCCTGCTGTCGTTCGGCGTGCTCGAGCCAGGTGTCCGGGTCCGGACCGGGTGTGCCACCGGTCCAGTAGTGGGCCTTCGGATTGCCGGGCGGGTTGACCAGGCTGGCGATGTGGCCGGAGAAGCTGAGCACGAACTCGGTTTCGCCGCCGAGCAGTTGGGTGGTGCGGTAGCAGCTGCGCCACGCGGTCAGGTGATCGGCGATGGCACCGGAGACGAAGGTGGGCACGGTGATCGACTTCAGGTCCACCGGCGTGCCCAGCACGGTGAGGGCGCCGGGTTCGACGAGGAGATTGTCGCGGAAGATGTCGAGGAACTGGCCGTGCAGGGCGCCGGGCAGGTTGGTGCCGTCGGCGTTCCAAGCGAGGATGTCGAACGCCGGTGGGGTACGTCCCATCAGGTAGTTGTTGACGACGTAGTTGAACACCAGATCGTTCGGACGCATCCAGGTGAACGCCGAGCCCATGTCCCGGGCGCTGATCAGGCCCTTGCGGTGCGAGCGGCCCTTGGCGAACCGGACCAGGGCGGGGCGCGCGAACGCGCCGAGCAGGGCCGGGTTACCGAAGTCGAGCATCGTCACCGCGTACGCCATGCTGTGCACCCGGTCATCGCCCCGGGCGGCGAGATGGTTGAGCGCCGTGGTGGCAAGGATGCCGCCGGCGCAGAACCCGATCAGATTCACGTCGTCGCTGCCGGTGATCTCCCGCACCTCGTCGATCGCCCGGAGTATCCGGGCGGCGTAGGTGTCCATGTTCCAGTCGCCCTGCTCGGCGCCGGGATTGCGCCACGACAGCATGAAGGTCTGCAGGCCCCGGCCGACGTTGTACTCGACGAAGCTGCGTCCCGGCCGCAGGTCCAGGAAGTAGTACCGGCCGATCGGTGGCGGCACCACCAGCACCGGCCGGCTGCGCACCGTGGTCGTGGTGGGGGTGTACTGGAGCACCTCGGCGACCGCGTCGCGGGAGATCACCGCTCCCGGGGTCACCGCGAGGTCTTTGCCGACGGTGAAGGCGTCGCGCGGCACCATCGACGGCATTCCCCGGTTCTCGATCACATCGGTGACGAAATGCTTGGTGCCGCGCACCAGGCTGAGTCCGGCGGTGTCGAATGCTTCCTTCAGTGCCGCGGGGTTGGTCCACAGGTAGTTCGTCGGGGCCAGGGCCGCGGTGAGGATGTCGGCGGCGAATTTGGCCTCGGCCGCCCGGCGCGGGTCGATCGCGCTGCCCACGTCGTCGACCACGCCGTCGACGGCGCCGGTGGCCGCCAGATAGGTCTGTTCGATTCGGTGGTAGGCCGGGTGCGTATCCCATGCCGGGTCGGTGAACCGGCGATCGCCCTTGGCCGGGGCCACCGTCGACCGGCCGACGGCGATCTTCGCGAGTTCCTTGCCGAGCGCGGCGCTGTGCCGGGCCACCGTCCGTCCGTGACCGAACACGTCGGCCAGGGCGCCGAGGGCCATCCCGAGCCCAGGGGGTGCGACGTCCTCGCCACCACCGATCGATTCCTCGACGTCGTCCCTGATCACGGGTCGTGTCTGGGTCATCGCGGGTCTCCCTTCGACACCTGAATTGTCGCACCGGATAAGTGCCGTGGCGGCCGACGATATCGAATTGCATTACAAGACAGCACATTCAAGCAGTATGTATCTCGGCCCGGAGGAACCCTGTTGCGCCGTCCCGGACGACGGAATCAGCGGTGTGCGAATGGATATCGATAGAACCAGGGTGCGATCTCGGCGATACCGAACCCGCGGGACCATGAAACATCCATCACGGCAACGCAAGTCCCTGAAGTCGCGCCGTCGGTGCGGACCCTGGCTGGGGACCTGGTCCGGCACCGGTGTTAGTGTCGGTGCCGTCCACACGGGAGCCCTGTTGCAGGGGCTGAGATCGGGCTGACGCAGCCTGCGACCGTCGAACCTGTCCGGGTAATGCCGGCGAAGGAAGTAGGCACAGTTCCGATGAGCGCATCGAACACCCATGCCCTGACCCATGTCCACGACGAGGAACACGACCTCCACGTTCCCGTCACGGAAATCCGCTTGGAGAACTCCCCGGGCGGGGTCGCCAACCCGCCACTGCGGGTCTACCGCACCGAGGGCCCCGGCAGCGACCCGGAGGTCGGGCTCCAGCCGGCGCGGGCCTCCTGGATCGCTGCGCGCGGCGACGTCGAGCAGTACCCGGGTCGGCAACGGGATCTGCTCGACGACGGACGCTCGGCCGCCCGGCGTGGTGAGGCGTCCCGCGAGTGGAAAGGGCCTCGCCGTATCCCGGTGCGCGCGAAGGCAAGCCGGACGGTCACGCAGATGCACTATGCCAGGGCCGGGATCATCACCCAGGAGATGCGGTTCGTGGCAATGCGGGAGAACTGCGATGTGGAACTGGTGCGCGCCGAGCTGGCGGCGGGGAGAGCGATCATCCCGGCCAATATCAACCACCCCGAGTCCGAGCCGATGATCATCGGCAGAGCGTTCCTGGTGAAGATCAACGCCAACATCGGCAACTCGGCGGTGACCAGCTCCATCGCCGAAGAGGTCGACAAGATGCGCTGGGCCACCCGCTGGGGCGCGGACACCGTGATGGACCTGTCCACCGGCGAGGACATCCACACCACCCGGGAGTGGATCATCCGCAACTCCCCGGTGCCGATCGGCACGGTGCCGATCTATCAGGCCCTGGAGAAGGTCGACGGGCAGGCGGAGGCATTGACCTGGGAGATTTTCCGCGACACCGTGATCGAGCAGTGCGAACAGGGCGTGGACTACATGACCGTCCATGCCGGGGTGCTGCTGCGCTACGTGCCGCTGACGGCCGAGCGGGTCACCGGCATCGTCTCCCGGGGCGGGTCGATCATGGCGGGGTGGTGCCTGGCCCACCACGAGGAGAATTTCCTCTACACCCACTTCGACGAGCTCTGCGAGATCTTCGCCCGCTACGACGTCGCCTTCTCCCTCGGGGACGGGCTGCGGCCCGGGTCGATCGCCGACGCCAACGACGCCGCCCAGTTCGCCGAGCTGGACACCCTCGCCGAACTGACCGCCCGCGCCTGGGCCCACGACGTACAGGTCATGGTGGAGGGGCCCGGCCACGTCCCGTTGCACCTGGTGCGTGAGAACGTGGAGCGGCAGCAGAAGCTGTGTCACGGCGCGCCCTTCTACACCCTGGGCCCGCTCGTGACCGACATCGCTCCTGGCTACGACCACATCACCTCCGCGATCGGGGCCACCGAGATCGCCCGCCACGGCACGGCGATGCTGTGCTACGTCACTCCGAAGGAGCATCTGGGACTGCCGAACCGGAACGACGTGAAGACCGGGGTCATCACGTACAAGATCGCTGCCCACGCCGCCGACCTCGCCAAGGGACATACCGGTGCCGCCGAGCGAGACGACGCGTTGTCGAAGGCGCGTTTCGAGTTCCGGTGGCGGGACCAGTTCGCTCTGTCCCTGGATCCGGAGACCGCCGAGGAGTTCCACGACGAGACGCTGCCGGCCGAACCGGCCAAGACCGCGCACTTCTGCTCGATGTGCGGGCCCAAGTTCTGCTCCATGCGCATCTCCCAGGACATCCGGGACAGGTTCGGTGATGCCACCGAGCAGGCGGTCGTCGCCGGGATGCAGCACAAATCCGCCGAGTTCCGAGCAGCCGGCGGCACGGTCTATCTCGATACTCCCGCCGTCCCGACCCCGTGAGGTTCGCCGGCGGAACGGGCCGGCGGCAGGGCCGATCGGCGAGGACGCCGGGCATGTCCGGCGAGGTCACGCCGGTGACGACAGGTGGTACTTGCCGACCGGCCGGGCCGGGCACAGAGTGGAACGGTGACGGGCACCGACCGCGACCGTGCCGACCCGGCCGCATCGGTCGCGTTCACGCACCGCGAGATCCTCTCCATCCTCAGCGGATTGATGCTGGGGATGTTCCTGGCCGCCCTCGACCAGACCGTCGTGGCCACCGCGATCCGGACGATCGCCGACGACCTGAACGGCTATGCGCTGCAGGCGTGGGTCACCACGGCGTATCTCGTCACCGCGACGATCACGACGCCGCTGTACGGCAAGCTGTCCGACATCTACGGGCGACGTCGGCTGTACCTGACGGCGATCTCGGTGTTCCTGCTGGGTTCGCTGCTGTGCTCGTTCGCCACCTCGGTGTACATGCTCGCCGCGTTCCGTGCGGTCCAGGGCATCGGTGCCGGCGGCCTGATGTCGCTGGCGCTGGCGATCCTCGGCGACATCCTCGCGCCTCGCGAGCGGGCGAAATACCAGGCGTACTTCCTCGCCGTGTTCGGCGTCTCCAGCGTGCTCGGTCCGGTCCTCGGCGGTTTCTTCGCCGGGACCGGCAGTCTGCTCGGCATCACGGGCTGGCGGTGGGTGTTCCTGGTCAACGTCCCCGTCGGGGTGCTCGCGCTCGCGGTGGTGGCCCGCAATCTACGGCTGCCCGCGCAGCGCCGGGCGATCCGCATCGACTGGTGGGGCGCGCTGGCGCTCGTCGTCGCGGTGGTGCCGCTGCTCGTCGTCGCCGAGCAGGGCCGCGAATGGGGCTGGGGCAGCGGCCCCGCGGTGGGCTGCTACCTCGTCGGCGGTATCGGGGTGGCGGTGTTCGTCGCCGTCGAGATCGGGATGAAGGACGCGGCGCTGATCCCGATGCGGTTCTTCCGCAATCGCACGTTCGCGCTGGGTGTGCTGATCTCGCTGCTCGTCGGCACCGCGATGTTCGGAGGCATCTCGCTGCTGCCGCAGTACCTGCAGGTGGTGCGGGGATCGTCGCCGACGATCGCCGGGCTCCAGATGATTCCGATGGTGCTCGGCATCATGGTGGGCTCGGTGTTCTCGGGCCAGCTCATCGCGCACACCGGGCACTACCGGATCTATCCGGTCATCGGATCGGCGATGCTCACCGTCGGCATGTTCCTGCTGCACACGATCGCCACGGACACGGCGCTGCCGCTCGTGATGGGCTACATGGCGGTCCTCGGGTTCGGCCTGGGCAATCTCCTGCAGCCGATCACCCTCGCGTTGCAGAACGCGTTGCCACCGCAGGACATGGGGGTGTCCACCGCGGCGGCCACGTTCTTCCGGCAGATCGGCGGCACCCTCGGGGTGGCGGTGTTCCTGTCGATCCTGTTCGCCCGGGTCACTCCCGCGATCGCCGAGCGTCTGACCGCCGCGGCCGCCGATCCCGGTTTCCGGTCGGCGCTGACCGCGGCGGCGCGCGGGGGCGATCCGGCCGACGCGTCGTTCGCCCGCGGTGTGCTCGAACGGAATCCGGATGCGGTCGGATCGGTGCTCGGGGACAGTTCGATCGTGCAGCGGCTGAACCCGGTTCTCGCACGACCGCTCGCCGACGGGTTCGCCGACGCGATGGACACGGTATTCCTCGTGACCTCGGTCGTCGGCGTGGTGACGGTCGTGCTGGTGCTGCTCTGGCGGGAGGTTCCGCTGCGGCCGGATTCCGGCCTCGCGGCGGCCCGGGCTACGGACGCCGAGAACTGAAATATGCATCAGCAGTGCATCAGATCGGTCGTTCTATCGGTGGAAATCCGGGTGGTTCATCACGTAGAACTTGGAGGGCACCCGATGTGATCGTTCTCACTGCGGGTGCTTTTCCGGTGAGCTGCAGGGGGCTCACCCCGAAGTGAGCTCTCGCGTGGCGGGTAGCGGAAAGAATCCGAATGCGGTTACCGATGTCACCGACCGATTCGATGTTCCTTCTCGGCGAGTCCCGCGAGCATCCCATGCACGTCGGGGGACTGCTGCTGCTGCAGCCACCGGAGGGCGCCACCGACCAGGATATTCGAGCTCTGTTCGTCGAGGCGTTGTCCCGCGACGACGATGTGGCGCCGCTGTGGCGCCGCCGCGCGGTGCGGTCGCTGTCCACGCTCTGGCAGTGGGCGTGGGAGGAGGATCCTCGCTTCGATCTCGACCACCACGTGCGCTTCAACGCTCTGCCGCGGCCGGGCGGTATCGACGAGCTGTGGGAGCTGGTGTCGCGCCTGCACAGCACCGTCCTGGACCGGTCCCGGCCTCTGTGGGAGATCTACCTGATCGAGGGGCTGGCCGACGGCAGGTACGCGATCTACGTCAAGATCCATCACTCCCTCGCCGACGGTGTCGGTGCGATGAAACTGCTGCGGCGTGTGCTCTCCACCGATCCGTGCGAGACCGGGATGCCGGCGCCGTGGGGCACCGTGGACCGCTCGGATCCGGCGAGGTCCGCGGTCGGTACCGCCATCGACCTGCCCGGCGCGATCGTCCGTGCGGTGCGGGCGACCGTCGCGGAGGCCGTCGGGCTCGTGCCGGCACTGGTGGGGACCGTCGATCGGGCGCTGCACGACCGCGGTGGGTCGATGTCGCTGTCCGCGCCGAACAGCATGTTCAACGTGCCCATCGCGGGGGCACGCCGGTTCGCGGCCCGTTCGTGGCCGCTCGAACGCGTGCAGATGGTCGCGAAGGCCGCCGGTGCCACCGTCAACGACGTCGTGCTCGCGATGTCGGCGGGCGCGCTGCGCACGTTCATGCTCGAACACGATGCCCTGCCCGACGATCCGCTCATCGCGATGGTGCCCGTGTCGCTGCGCAAGGACAAGGATCCTGGCGGCAACGACATCGGCGTCCTCATGTGCAATCTCGCGACCCACCTCGCCGACCCGCAGGCCCGGCTGGACGCCGTCCGGGACTCGATGGCCGAGGGCAAGCAGTCGATGGAAGGGATGTCGACGGTGTCGCGGCTCGCGGCGAGTGCCCTGGGCATCGCGCCGCTCGCGGTGGGGGTGCTCACCGGCAACCGGGCGTTGCCGCGGCCACCGTTCAACGTGATCGTCTCGAACGTGCCCGGTCCCACGGACCCGCTGTACTGGAACGGTTGCCGCGTCGACGCCCTGTATCCGCTGTCGGTTCCGGTCGACGGGCAGGCGCTGAACATCACGTGCACGAGCACCGACGGCGAGATCGCGTTCGGTCTCACCTCGTGCGGGCGCAGCATCCGGCAGTTGGATCCGCTGCTCGATCATCTCGGCGCGGAACTCGAGGCGCTCGAGGCCGCCTACGAGGTGGGCGCGCCGGCGTAGGCGGTGGTCGTCAGCCGTGGTCGATGTACGACTCGAGCTGGTCGCGCTCGGCCTGCAGTTCGTCGATGCGGCTCTTGACGACGTCGCCGATGCTGACGATGCCCGCGAGTTGCCCGTCCACGAGCACGGGCAGGTGCCGGATCCGCCGCTCGGTCATGGTCTCGGCGAGACTGTCGACGCTGTCGCTCGGAAGGCACGTGTACATCGCCGTGGTCATCACGTCGGAGACGCGTGCGTCGAGGACGCCGGGGCCGTGCACGTGGATCAACCGCACCACGTCGCGTTCGGTGACGATGCCGATCGGGGCGGTGTCCTCGAGGACGATCAGGGCGCCCAGATTGCGGGTAGCCAGGACTTCGACGACCTCCCCGACGGTCGCGGTCGGGGGCACGGTCACGACGGCCCGGCCCTTGTTGCGCAGCACATCCGCGATTCGCATCCGGATCTCCGATCCATCCGCTCGTCCGTTACCCGCCCGCGTCCAGCACCGGCAGACATCGAGCGTATGCCAGGGTCGCGACCCGTCCCGTCGTCTTTACCGACTCGTGACCGATGCGCGGCTGCCTGCGCCGGTTTCGGCTTCGCTAGGCTCCTCGCCGTGACTCGATTCGATGCCGATGTCGTCGCTGCCGTGACCGGACACATGAACGACGACCATGCCGACGACAACCTGCTGATCGTCCGTGCCTTCGCGGAGCCCACCGCCACGGCCGCACGCATGATCGGTCTCGACGCCGAGGCCGGCCAGTGGCAGCTGACCACCGCCGACGGGGAGCGGATCGTGCGGGTGCCGTGGCTCGAACCGGCCACCGACCGGGCGGCGATCCGTGGTGCGGTGGTGGCGCTCTACCACGCGGCCTGCGAACGACTCGGCGTCGCGCCCGCCGAGCACTGACTCGAACGCCCCGAGCGCGGGCGGGCGGTACTCCCCGACCGCGGGCGGTCAATATTCTTTCGGCGTGCGGTCCGCGAGATCCTGGAGGTGCGCTTCCTCGGTGACTTCGTGGCTGCCGCTGCCCCAGCCGACGTGCGACTCGGCGCGCATCCGATCCGACATGTGCGGGTAGTGCAGCTCGAACGCCGGACGTTCCGACCGGATGCGCGGCAGCTCGGTGAAGTTGTGCCGCGGCGGCGGGCACGAGGTGGCCCACTCGAGCGAGTTGCCATAGCCCCACGGGTCGTCGACT
>NZ_JBMBTE010000097.1:0-19125 GCF_048897285.1 Rhodococcus sp. O3 | reverse complement strand
CGCGCCGCGCAGCCGCGCCCGATCCAGGGTGGTGTGCCGCACCCGCAGCAGCCCGTGACCGATGCGCAGGGTGCGGCCGTCGTCGGTGACGAGCAGGTTCCCGTAGAGCAGCAGGTACCGCACGCACGCCGCGGCGCTCGCGATCGCCAGCAACACCACCGCCCCGACCGCGACCGCGATCACCGGACCGGCCGCGGTGACCCACGAGATGCCGCGTTGCACGGTGCCGGACTCGGCGAGGCGTTCCCCGAGCCCGTACTGGAACACCACACCCGCGACCGCGGCGACCGCGACGAGCCCGGTCGTGGAGAACGGCGCGTAGCGCACCCAGGACGGTTGCAGGCGGGCGAGCTCGATCTCGGTGGGGGCGGCTGCGGGGGCCTTGTCGGGACGGTCGTCCGTGACGGGGTGGCCGGACAGCAGCGCCTCGCGCAGGGCCGGCACTGCACCGATCGCGAGACCGTCGAGTTCGAACCGGTTGCGGTCGTGGCCGCCGGAGGTGGCCTGACCGGTGCCGATCCGCACCGAGGCGAGCCCGAGGAGGCGGTGCATGACGCGGCGGTCGACATCCACCGAACGGATGCGGCTGCGCGGAATCGACAGCACCTGCCGCTGCAGCAACCCGCGTCGCAGCTCGACGTGCGCCGGGCCGATCCGATAGGTGGTGGTGAACCACCGCAGCACACCGACGACGACGAGCAGCCCGGCGACCGCCAGACCCCATCCGTGATTGCCGCTGCTGCTGCCGACGATCACCGACACGGCGAGCACCGGCAGCAGCCGCAGGATCTCCTGCACGGGGTGGACCAGCAGCATCCGGGGATCCAGCCGCAGCCAGGGCTGCTCGGACTCGGCGGCGAGCGCGGCCGGGCTCTCGGATTCCGGGGGGACGGATTCGATGCTCACGTCGCGTCGATCCCGTTGCGTCCGGCGATCTCGGTGAGCCGCGCCGCGGTGGCGTCGGCGACCGCGACGTCGAGGGCCGCGATCTCCACGGCTCCCGCCGACGACGCGGTGGTGACGGTGACCGTCGCCAGCCCCAGCCACCGGTCGATCGGGCCGCGCTCGGTGTCGACGGTCTGGATCCGGGAGATCGGCGCGATGCGGCGTTCCTGCGTGAACCATCCCGACCGGGTGTAGACGGCGGTGTCGCTGATCTCCCAGCGATGCACCCGGTATCGCCACACCGGCACGAGGCCGATGTGTGCGGCGGCGAGCACCAGCGTCGCGACCGCGGCTGCGACGTGCCACGGGCCGTGACCGGCGTCGACGATCGCCCACACGATCTGCGCGGCGACGATCGGGATCCACAGCAGCGCGGCGTTCACGGCCCACAGCACCCGGGCCTTCGGGCTCGGACGCCACGCGGGATCGTCCATCACCACCGGTGTCGGTGGAACGGTCCGGGCGGTAGGTCTGCCCAGTTCGGAATCCCGTGTCAATTCGTGCTCCTCGTCGCTGCGGTGGTCGTCCCCGAGTATTGCGCGACTCGGTCGGATCCGGCCTACGAGTCTCCGGACCCCGAGGGAACACGCAGGTGGGACGCGATCACGGGCCGGGAGCGCGCACAGCCGATAGGCTCGGTTGTACCGGCCGGTCCGGCACGCGGGCCGCCTGGTCGAAACGTCGAGACGAGGAGGATTGTGATGCCTGGTTCAGTGCGCCCCGACGAATTCGCCGGACTGCCCGAGGCCGATCGGATCGAGCAGGTCACGGACGCGTACGACGACGAAACCGCGGAGGACGTGGTGCCCGAGCAGGTTCCGCTCGAGGTCGATCCTGTCGACGCCGTCGAGCAGAGCCTGTCCGTGCCCGAAGACGAGGACTATCCCAGGGAGTGAGCACCCGGAGGTGGCACGCGTCGGAGTCGTGGCGCATGATCGCCCAATGACCCGCTCCACTGACGACGACGCTCCCGTCACGAACCTTCCCCTGCCCTCGGTCCGCCCCGGCATCGCCGGGCGGACCGAGGAGCGGGCTGTGCCGGGGATGCGCCGAGCGCTGCGCCGGGCCCGCGACGGCGTGACGCTCAATGTCGACGAGACCGCCGTCCTGCTGCAGGCCCGCGGCGCGGATCTCGAGGACCTGTGCGCGTCCGCGGCGCGGGTGCGGGACGCGGGTCTGGCCGAGGCGGGACGTCCCGGCACCGTCACGTATTCGCGGAAGGTGTTCGTGCCGATCACCCGGCTGTGCCGGGACAAGTGCCACTACTGCACGTTCGTCACCGTGCCCGGCAAACTGCGGGCGGAGGGCCGAGGCATGTACCTCGAACCCGACGAGATCCTGGAGATCGCGCGGCAGGGCGCCGAACTCGGCTGCAAGGAAGCGCTGTTCACGCTCGGTGACCGGCCCGAGGACCGGTGGCCCGAGGCCCGGCAGTGGCTCGACGAGCGCGGCTACGACTCGACCCTCGACTACGTGCGGGCGATGGCGATCCGGGTACTCGAGGAAACCGGCCTGCTGCCGCACCTGAACCCGGGCGTGATGAGCTGGGCGGAGATCTCCCGGCTCAAGCCGGTCGCGCCGTCGATGGGCATGATGCTCGAGACGACCTCCGAGCGGTTGTTCACCGAGAAGGGGCAGTGCCACCACGGCAGCCCGGACAAGGACCCGCAGGTGCGTCTGCGGGTGCTCACCGACGCCGGGCGGCTCTCGGTTCCGTTCACCACCGGCATCCTCGTCGGCATCGGCGAGACCTTCACCGAACGCGCCGAGTCGATCGCCGCGATCCGCAAGTCGCACAAGGCATTCGGTCACATCCAGGAAGTCATCGTGCAGAACTTCCGGGCCAAGGACGACACCGCGATGCGGGGTCACGACGACGCCGATCTCGACGAGTTCCGGGCCGCGATCGCCGTGGCCCGCCTGGTGCTCGGCCCCGGCATGCGCATCCAGGCACCCCCGAACCTCGTCTCGCACGACGAGTGCCGGGCCCTGCTCGCCGCCGGCGTCGACGACTGGGGTGGCGTGTCGCCGCTGACCCCCGACCACGTCAACCCCGAGCGGCCGTGGCCGAACCTGGACACGCTCGCGCAGATCAGCGCGGACGCCGGATTCACCCTCACCGAACGGATCGCCGCGCAACCGCAGTACGTGCTGGCCGGTCAGCCGTGGATCGACCCGCGGATCGCGGCCCACGTGCGGGCGCTGGCCGACCCGCAGACCGGGCTCGCCGCCGACGTGATCCCGTCCGGGCTGCCCTGGCAGGAACCGGACATCGACTGGGAGTCGTCCGGACGCGTCGACCTGAATTCCGAGATCGACGTCACCGGCCGCAACACCGAGCACCGCTCCGACCTGGGCAGCGCCTTCGGTGACTGGGAAACCGTCCGCGAACAGGTACTCGCCCTTGGTGCGAGCGCGCCCGTGCGGGTCGACACCGATGTGCTGGCGGCCCTGCGCTCGGCGGAACGCGATCCCGCCGGCTGCTCCGACGCCGAGTACCTGGCGCTGGCGACCGCCGACGGCCCGGGCCTCGAGGCGGTCGTCGCCCTCGCCGACGCACTGCGCCGCGACACCGTCGGCGACGACGTGACGTACGTGGTGAACCGGAACATCAACTTCACCAACATCTGCTACACCGGCTGCCGGTTCTGCGCGTTCGCGCAGCGCAAGGGCGACGCCGACGCGTTCACCCTGTCCACGAGCGAAGTCGCGGACCGGGCGTGGGAGGCGCACGTCGCCGGTGCCACCGAGGTGTGCATGCAGGGCGGTATCGACCCGGAACTGCCGGTCACCGGCTACGCGGACCTGGTGCGCGCGGTCAAGGAGCGGGTCCCGACGATGCACGTGCACGCGTTCTCGCCGATGGAGATCGCCAACGGCGTCGCGCGCAGCGGCATCTCCACCCGCGACTGGCTGATCGAACTGCGCGAGGCCGGCCTGGACACCATCCCGGGCACCGCCGCCGAGATCCTCGACGACGAGGTGCGCTGGGTGCTCACCAAGGGCAAGCTGCCCACCGCCGAGTGGATCGACGTCGTCACGACCGCGCACGAGGTGGGGCTGCGGTCGAGCTCGACGATGATGTACGGGCACGTCGACCAGCCGCACCACTGGGTCGGGCACCTGAACGTGCTGCGCGGAATCCAGGACCGCACCGGTGGTTTCACCGAATTCGTGCTGCTGCCGTTCGTGCACCAGTCGTCGCCGCTGTACCTTGCGGGCGCGTCCCGGCCGGGTCCGACGATGCGCGACAACCGCGCCACGCACGCGCTGGCCCGGATCATGCTGCACGGGCGGATCGACAACATCCAGACCAGCTGGGTCAAGCTCGGGGTCGCCGGGACGCAGGCGATGCTGCAGGGCGGCGCCAACGACCTCGGCGGCACCCTGATGGAGGAGACCATCTCCCGGATGGCGGGATCGCAGCACGGATCGGAGAAGACCGTCGCCGAACTGGTCGCGATTGCCGAGGGCATCGGCCGTCCGGCGCGTCAGCGCACCACCGCGTACGCGCGCCGCGACATCGGTGTGACCGTCGCCTGACGGTGGCGGCCGGGACGTCCGCACCGGTCCTCCGGCAGGTCAGGGCACCCTAATTCGCGAGGGTCCCCGCCCGACGGGGGATACTGGACGGCGTCGGTTGCCGCGGGTGGCCGATTCGGGCGGGACCGCGCAGGTCGGCGGGCATAGTGAAAGGCAGGGAGAACAGCAGTGACGTACACGATTGCGGAGCCGTGCGTGGACGTGATGGACAAGGCATGCATCGAGGAATGCCCCGTCGACTGCATCTACGAGGGCGGTCGCATGCTGTACATCCACCCCGACGAGTGCGTCGACTGCGGTGCGTGCGAGCCGGTCTGCCCCGTCGAGGCGATCTTCTACGAGGACGACGTGCCGGACGAGTGGTCCGCCTACGTGAAGGCGAACGTCGACTTCTTCGACGATCTCGGTTCCCCCGGTGGCGCTGCCAAGCTCGGCAAGGTCGACTACGACCCGCCGTTCATCAAGGCGCTTCCTCCCATGGGCGAGGAATGAGTTGACCTCCACGGTGACCACACGTGCACGACGTTCGGTGGCGAAATCACTGCCGGACTTCCCCTGGGACTCGCTGACCGACGCGAAGGAGAAGGCGTCGGCGCATCCTGACGGGATCGTCAACCTCTCGGTCGGAACCCCCGTCGACCCGGTTGCCCCGGTGATCCGCGAGGCACTCGTCGCGGTCGCGGAGGAGCCGGGCTATCCCACGACCCACGGCACCGCCGAACTGCGGTCCGCCGCCGTCGGTGCGCTCGCACGCCGCTACGGCATCACCGGTATCGCCGAGTCGGCGATCCTGCCGGCGATCGGCACCAAGGAAATGATCGCGTGGCTGCCGACCCTGCTCGGTCTCGGCGCCGACGATCTCGTCGTCATCCCCGAACTGGCCTACCCGACCTACGAGGTCGGCGGTCTGCTCGCCGGCGCGCGGCTGATCCGCGCCGACGGCCTCAACCGGCTCGGCCCCGAGGGTGCTGCGCTGGTGTTCGTGAACTCCCCGTCGAACCCGACCGGCAAGGTGCTCGGCCTCGAGCATCTGCGCAAGGTCGTCGACTGGGCCCGCAGTCGCGGCGCCGTCGTCGTGTCCGACGAGTGCTACCTGGGGCTGACCTGGGAAGGCGAAGCGCTGTCGATCCTGCACCCGAGCGTGTGCGACGGCGACCACACCGGCCTGCTGGCCGTGCACTCGCTGTCGAAGACCTCGAACCTCGCCAGCTACCGCGCCGGGTTCGTCACCGGTGACGCCGAACTGGTCGCGGACCTGCTCGAGGTGCGCAAGCACTCCGGCATGATGCTGCCGCTGCCGATCCAGTCCGCGATGACCGCGGCGCTGCTCGACGACGAGCACGAGAACATCCAGCGCGAGCGGTACCGCGCGCGGCGCGAGGTGCTGCTCGCGGCGATCCGCGGCGCCGGCTTCACCGTCGACCACTCCGAGGCCGGGCTCTACCTGTGGGCGACGCGCGGCGAGGAGTGCCGCGCGACCGTCGACTGGTTCGCCGAACGCGGAATCCTGGTCGCGCCGGGCGAGTTCTACGGTCCCGGTGGTGTGCAGCACGTGCGGATCGCGCTGACCGCGACGGACGAGAGGATCGCCGCGGCCGCGTCCCGACTCGGCTGATCGGGCTCGGTAACCCGAGAAACCGGTCGTACGCAGGTAGATTGGCGTCCGTGAGCACCTCAGGCGACGATCCGCGATCGGCGGTGTTGTATGTCCTGTTCGCCGTGCTGGCGACGCTGCTTGCGCTTCGCTGGGCCCGTGCCCGCGACCTCAGGACGTTCCTGTGGCCACCGCCTCTCGCCGCGACCGTGCTGTGGCTGATCGTGGCCGTTCCGTCACTGCTGCGGGTCGCCGTGCCCGCGCTCGACGAGATGTTCCGGCGCAACCCGGTGCAGATCCGCAACGACGGCGAATGGTGGCGGATCGGCACGTCGGTCCTCGTCCAGGACGGGGGAGCGGCCGCGACCGTCGCGAACCTGGTGCTGCTCGCCGTGCTGGCGGTCGCGGGCGTGCGCGTGTGGGGCCCGGGCCGTGCGCTCGCCCTGTTCGCCGGCGGACAGCTGATGTGGGGATTGTTCACGTCGTTCGTGTCGCCGTCCGCCGGTGCCGGCTGCTCCGCGGCGGCGTTCGCCCTGGCCGCGGCGACCGCCGGACTCTGGTTGTCGATGGGCGCCCGTCGCCTCGAACTGGCGGTGTCGCTGGCGATCCTCGCGATCGGCGCGTTGCTGCTGTTGATCGACGACGCACACGGTGTGGCGGTGCTGTGCGGCATGCTGCTCGGCGCGGTCCTCGGCACCGTGATGCCGCCGACTCGCCCGGTGTCGGCCGCGACGGTCGGAACCTGACACTCGCGCTACTCGTCGTCCGGCACCGAATACCGCAGGAGAACCCTGTCGCCGGAACGACGATCCACCGACACGAGCCGAAGCCGGGTCGGATGCCCGTCGATCGGCAGGTCGGGTGCCGTGAACATCGTCGGCGTGTCGGTGCCGCCGACCGCGATGGGGACGACCTCGACCTCGATCTCGTCGACGAGCCCGGCCCGCAGGAGCGCCCCGTTCAATCGGCCACCGCCGGTCGACAGGACGGTTTCGACACCGAACTTCTCCCGCAGAAGACACAGCGCCTGCCCCAGGTCGACCCGGGACCGCCCTGCGACCAGGTACGGAACTCCTTCCCGCCGGAGAAACGACAGGTACTCGAGGGGAGTCTCGGTGGACACCAGGACGAGGAGGTGCCAGCCCTCCCAGTCCGCACCGGGAAACTGCTTGTAGAGCCAGCGAACTCGACCTCGGCTGTCCGGCACCACGAGCCAGCCGTTCGTCGCCGCCTCGACAGCGGCGTCCGGCAGGTAGTTCTCGAGGAGGACTTCGCGACTTTCCGTGGCCGCAGGAAGCGCGCCCGGCAGGTCGCGGTCTCGAACGAACGAACCGCTGCCCTCGAGGATCACGGTCGGGCTGTGTCGCCGCTTGACGTCCGAATATGCCGATCCCGCCAGGACCGGCCATCTTTCGTCCATCATCAGCAGCAGATCGGGTGACAGCGCCAGCCGACCGTCGACCGACGCCGAGTTGTGCGTCACCACGCGAGGCCGCAGGCGTTCACCGACACGCAGACGATTCGTATCGCTCATATGTTCGACCCTATTTCGTCGGTCCACGGCGCCGCAATCCTCGAGGTAAGTCCCTGCCGGGTGGTCGTGGGGACCCGAGAATGCGGTCTGTGGGAAGGTGATGCCGTGTCTGCACTTCTGTCCTCGCTGAATCCCCTCGCCGTCGCGCGCGGCGACGACGTGCCCGACGCCGTCCGGATCGACGGGCACACCCTGTCCCGGAGCGACCTCCTCGGTGCCGCGACCGCCGTTGCGGCGCGCGTCGCGCGGGCCGAGCGGGTCGCGGTGCTCGCGACCCCGACGGCGTCGACCGTTGTCGCGGTCGTCGGTGCGCTGCTCGCGGGAGTCACGGTCGTTCCGGTGCCGCCGGATTCCGGTCCGGCCGAGCGGGCACACATCCTGAACGATTCCGGTGCCCAGGCATGGCTCGGAGCGGCACCCGATCCCGACGACGCCGTGCCGCAACTGCCGGTGATCGCGGTGCGGCTGCACGCGCGGGACTGGCACGCGCTGCCCGAACCGGATCCGGCGCGCGTTGCGTTCGTGCTCTACACCTCGGGCACGACGGGAGCGCCGAAGGGTGTGCTGCTGAGCCGCCGTGCGATCGCCGCGGGCATCGATGCGCTCGCCGAGGCGTGGGACTGGACGAGCCGCGACATCCTGGTGCACGGGCTTCCCCTGTTCCACGTGCACGGCCTGATCCTCGGTGTCCTCGGGCCGCTGCGGGTGGGCAGCCGGCTGATCCACACCGGCAAGCCGACACCGCAGGCGTACGCCGAGGCCCAGGGGACGCTGTACTTCGGGGTGCCGACGGTGTGGTCGCGGGTCGTCGAGGACGAGGAGTCGGCGCGGGCGCTGAGCGGCGCGCGGCTGCTGGTGTCCGGGAGCGCCCCGCTGCCGGTGCCGGTGTTCGAGCGGCTGCGCGAACTGACCGGCCTCACGCCGATCGAGCGGTACGGGATGAGCGAGACCATGCTGACGTTGAGCACCCGCGCCGACGGGGAACGCCGGCCGGGGTGGGTCGGCACGCCGGTGCGCGGCGTGGAGACCCGGCTGCGGGACGAGCACGGCGCCGACGTGCCGCACGATGGCGAGAGCATCGGTGTGCTGCAGGTTCGTGGGCCGATGCTGTTCGACGGCTATCTCAACCGCCCGGACGCGACCGCGGCATCACAGACCGACGACGGCTGGTTCGTCACCGGTGACGTCGCTGTGATCGATCCCGGCGGATTCCACCGGATCGTCGGCCGCGAATCGACCGACCTGATCAAGTCCGGCGGGTTCCGGGTGGGGGCGGGGGAGATCGAAACCGTCCTCCTCGGGCATCCCGCGGTGCGTGAGGTCGCCGTCGTCGGCGTGCCCGACGACGATCTGGGGCAGCGCATCGTCGCGTTCGTCGTGCCGCGTCCGGGTGGGCCGGCGGTCGACGAGGACGAACTCGTCAACCTTGTGGCACAGCAGCTTTCGGTGCACAAACGCCCCCGGGAGGTGCGGGTGGTGCAGGACCTTCCCCGCAACGCGATGGGGAAGGTGCAGAAGAAGCTGCTGTTCGGGTAGGAGCCGCCGGCGGGGTGGATGGGCCCCGCCGGACGGAGTTCGCGAGAAATCTGTGACTTGGGGTTGCGCATTCCGCCCCCGAAGGCGGATTGTTTTCTGCACAGTAGGTGCGTCTACTCATTGGGGGGTTGAAACATGTCTGTGACCGATCACGTGCGGACAGATCACGTGCATCCGTTGGTTCCGGGGGGTGGGGAGCCCGCATTCGTCGTCGACGGAAAGCCGGCGTCGGTACCGCTTCGTGATCTGCCGGCGGTGGCCCGCAAACTCGTCGCGCACTTCGCCGACCACGTCGCGCCGTGCTCGTTGCGGCCGGGCGATTCGTTGCGCGGTGACGTCACCGAGGTCACGGTCCGATGCCTGCGCATCGCGATCCACCTGCTCGACGCGGGTGAGCTGCCGTCGGACGCCGACCTGGCCGAGCTGCGCAGCAGCGCCGCGCAGTGGGCGCGCGCCGGTTTCCGGCTCGAATACATGCTGCGGATCTATCACGAGGGAATCCGCCTCGGCTGGGAACTGGTGACCGAGCGCGCGGGTGAGGGCGACATCGAATCCATCGCCGCCGCGTCCCGGCTGTGGATGGCGCTGCTCGAGCGCGTCACCGTCGCCGCCACCACCGGTTTCGTCGCCGAACTCGACGCGATCAAGCGGGAACGGGACGTCGCCGCGCAGGAACTGGTCACCGCCCTGCTGAGCGGTCAGGACGCCGCCGCGGTCGCGCGGCGGTCCGGGCTCGAGCTGGCCGACGGGTACACGGTGCTGGGTCTGGCACTGGCCCGCCATCCCGACACCCGCAATCCGCACGTGCGGCAGGACGTCGTCGCCCGCCGCACCCTCCGCCGCGTCGAGGTCGAGCTGGAAGCGGCCTGCGAGGGGCGGCAGCTGGCGCTGCTCGGGCCGGAGGGCGGCACGGTGCTGCTCGCGGGCGCCCGCAGCGACGACTCCATCGCGATGCTGCGCGAGCGCATCGAGACGGTCGCCGGCGTGTCGGTGACGATCGTCGTGGTCCACGCGACGGTCTCCGAGGTGCCGACCGGAGCGCAGCAGGCCCACGAACTGCTCGATCTGGTCCGACAGCTCGGCCGCGCGGCCGGGGTGTACCGCATGCAGGACCTGGCGCTCGAGTACCAGCTCACCCGCCCCGGCCCGGCGCGCGAACACCTCGCCCAGGTCCTCGAACCACTCGACGACACACCGGAACTCATCGAGACGCTCGAGACTCACATCGCCCATGACCTGAGCCGCCAGCTCACCGCCCGCACGCTCCACGTGCACGCCAACACCGTCGACTACCGGCTCAAGCGCATCGCGCAGCTGACCGGCTACGACCCGACGCGACCGTCCGGGTTGCGGCAGTTGCAGGCCGCGATCGTGGCTCGGCGCTTGGAGGGCGTCGTCCCGGAACACGCCGGGGGTCTCACGATGCTGTAACGATTGCATCTCATGACCGATAAGGTGTGACCGGCGTCATATGGGGGGTAATACCCGGAGGTCGGCCGGATCATCGGTCAGGGGAGGAGTCGTATGGCGGTGCCGCCCGGCGAGCGGAAGCGTCGCCCCACAGGGAAGGCCGCGGCGTACCTGCTGGTCGTCGCACTGTTTGTCGGACTCGGCGCCGGTGTGGCGGGAGCGGTCCGGGCCTGGCGGGACCGGTGCGACGTCGTCGACGAGTACAGCCTCGCGGTGGCGCCCGGAATCGAGGACGCGGTCGAAGAGGTGCTCGCCCGCGCCGACACCGGATGTACGCGCTTCACCGTCTCGGTCGCCGAACCCGGGGACGTCGCGGGCCTGCTCGGAACCGGGGAGGGCGCACCGGACCTGTGGATTCCGGATTCGGGCTGGTGGGCGACCCGCGCGTCGGCGATGGCGTCGGGTCCGGTGCAGACCGTCCTCACGCCGATCGCGACGACGCCGGCGGTCCTCGTCGGACGACCCGGGCAGGTCCCCGAGGTGGCCACCTGGCGGGCCGCCCTCGCCCTGAAGGACCTGCGTCCGGGCAATCCGCTGCGCACCGGTGTTGCCGCCGCGCCGATCCGGGCGGCGCTCGCCGAAACCGAGAACGATCCGGTCGCGATCGGCACCGTGCGCACCGCGATGGCACCCCTCGCGCAGCGCGAGAACGCCCGGCCGGACGAGCCACCGACCGGTGAGGTCCTGCTCGACCTGATCGCGTCGGAGGGCGGGGTCGGTGTCGCCACCGAACAGCAGTTCCACCGGTACAGCACCGACGGCGGTGACGCGCTCGGGGGCGCGGTGCTCGAGGCGAAGGTGCCCGACAACGGCAGCATCCTGCTCGACTACTCGCTGGTGGTGACGGCACCGGACCCGGAGCGGCACCGCGCCGCGACCGAGGCGGGGCGGATGCTGGCGGACATCTTCTCGACCCAGTGGGCGCGGGACGTCTTCGTCGCCCACGGGTTCCGTGATCCCGCCGGGCGTGCCCTGCCCGACGGTGCCGGGGTCGGCGAGATCACCGCGATGACCCTCGGCGACGAGAGCATCGCTCAGGAGGCGCTGCATGCATGGGCGGTACTGGCGCTGCCGATCCGCACGCTCGTCGCCGTCGACGTCTCTGCGTCGATGAACACGCCGGTCGGCGGCGCCACGCGCCTGGAGCTCACCGAGCAGGCTGCGCGCTCGGCCACCTCGATGTTCTCGGGCAGCGTGCAGGCAGGGCTGTGGGTGTTCGCCGACGATCTCGGCGGGTCCGGGCAGGACCACCGCGAACTGCTGCCCATCCGGCGGCTCGACACCATGGTGGACGGGCACTTGCAGCGGGATCTGATGAACACGCTCAGCACCACGGTGGCGTCCGAGGCGGCGTCGGGGGCGGGCGACCGCACCGCCCTCTACGACACGACACTCGCAGCGTTCCGGCAGATGCAGGCCACCTACGACCCGCGCGCGATCAACAGCGTCATCGTCCTGACCGACGGTGGTGACGACGAACCGGACGGCATCGGCCTGGAGGATCTGGTCGCGACGCTCGAGCGCGACCAGAATCCGGCCCGGCCGGTGGTGATCGTCACGGTCGGCATCACGGACGACGCCGATGCGGATGCGCTCGCGGCGATTGCCCACGCCACCGGCGGAACGAGCTACATCGCGCAGGACCCCGCCGACATCTCGGCGATCTTCGTCAGCGCCCTCGTGGACCGCACCCGCTAGCGAGGTTCGATCGGCCGGCTACTGCGCCTGCCGGGCCCGGCGCTGCCGGGTACGGCGCTGCCACACGAAGCCGATCCCTGTGATCACCAGGAACAGCACGAGCGTCGACAGCAACTGGAGGCGGGCTGCGTCGTCGAACAGCATCAGCACGATGAAAGCGCCGAGCATCGCCAGGGTGAACCAGCTCAGATAGGGGAACGCCCACATGCGGACCGTCAGGACACCTTCGCGCTCGAACCGCGGACGCAGGCGCAACTGCGCGACGACGACGAAGATCCAGATCGCCAGCAGCGCCGAGCCGACCGCATTGAGCAGGATCTCGAGCAGGGTGTCGGGCAGCAGCCAGTTCAGCAGCACGCTGACGAACCCGAAGAACACCGACAGCAGCACCGCGTTGCGCGGCACCCCGGTGTGCGAGAGCTTGCTCAGGGCGGCGGGACCGTCGCCGCCGCGGGAGAGGGCGAACGCCATCCGGGACGTTCCGTAGACGTTCGCGTTGAAGGCCGACAGCAGCGCCACCACGACGACCAGTTCCATGAACCCGGAGACGTACGGGATGCCCGCGACGTCGAGCACGGACACGAACGGTGAATCGTCGGTGCTGCCCGCGACGGTCCACGGCAGCACCAGCACCATGATCGCGATGGAACCCAGGTAGAACATGCTGATGCGCCAGACGACCGTGCGCACCGCGGTCGCGATGGCCCGTTCCGGGTCCCGGGATTCGGCGGCCGCGATGGTGACGATCTCGATACCGCCGAACGCGAACGCGACCGCGAGCAGACCCGCGGCGATACCCGCGATGCCGTTCGGTGCGAAGCCGTCGCCGTCACCGAACAGATGCGTCGTCCCGACCGGCTCGGTCCCGGGCAGCAGGCCGAACACCAGCAGCACACCGATGACGAGGAACGCGACGATCACCGCGACCTTCAGTGCGGCGAACCAGAATTCGAATTCCCCGAAGTTCGCGACCTTCGCGAGATTGACGACCGCGAAGAACGTGACGAACACCAGCGCGATCACCCACTGCGGCACCGCGGGGATCCACGAGTTGACGATGCTCGAGGCGCCGGTGATCTCGACGCCGAGCACCATGATCAGCATGAACCAGTAGAGCCAGCCCATCGTGAAGCCGGCCCACTCGCCGATGCCGATGCGCGCGTAGTGGGAGAACGAACCGCTGGCGGGCAGCGCGGCACCCATCTCGCCGAGCATCCGCATCACGAAGATGATCATGATGCCGGCGAGGATGTACGAGACGATCACCGCGGGACCGGCGGCGGCGATGCCGACGCCGGACCCGAGGAACAGCCCGGCGCCGATGGCCGAACCGAGTCCCATCATCGTCAGGTGCCGGACCTTCAGGCCGGTGCCCAGATCCTCGATCTCGGTGCGGGGTTGTCCGGCTTCGGTCACTGCTCTGCTCTGTTCGGGTGCTGCTGGGTTCGGATGCGCGCCGGACTCAGTCGTTGGCGTGCAGGGCGGCGTTCAGTTCCACGCCGGTGCCCTTGTTGGGAACGACCTCGACGGCGCCGCTGACCGAGTTGCGGCGCAGCAGCAGGTTCGACGCCCCGCTGAGCTCCTTCGCCTTGACGACGGTTCCGTCCGGGCCGGTGACCTTGGTGCCCGCGGTGACGTACAGCCCGGCCTCGACGATGCAGTCGTCGCCGAGCGAGATGCCGACACCGGCGTTGGCGCCGAGGAGGCAGCGCTTGCCGATCGAGATGACTTCCTTGCCGCCGCCGGAGAGCGTGCCCATGATCGACGCGCCGCCACCGACGTCGGAGCCGTCGTCGACCACCACGCCGCCGGAGATGCGGCCCTCGACCATCGAGCTGCCGAGCGTGCCGGCGTTGAAGTTCACGAAGCCCTCGTGCATGACCGTGGTGCCGGACGCCAGGTGGGCGCCGAGGCGGACGCGGTCGGCGTCGGCGATGCGCACACCGGAGGGGACGACGTAGTCGACCATGCGCGGGAACTTGTCGACGCCGAACACGGTGACGTGGCCGCGGATGCGCAGGCGGGACCGGACGGTCTCGAAGTTCTCGACGGCGCACGGGCCGAAGTTGGTCCACACGACGTTGGCGAGCAGGCCGAAGATGCCGTCGAGGTTCTGGCCGTGCGGCTTCACCAGACGATGCGAGAGCAGGTGCAGGCGCAGGTACACGTCGTGCGCGTCGGCCGGGGGCTGGGACAGGTCCGCGATCGTGGTGCGCACCACGACCTGGGAGACCTCGCGGGCCTCGTCGGTTCCGGCGAGCAGCGCCAGGTCCGACGGGATGTCGGTGCCTTCGAGCCGCTGCGTTCCCGTTTCGCCGTATTCGCCCAGCGTAGGCGCCGGGTACCAGGTGTCGAGGACGGTGCCGTCCGCCGCGATGTTCGCGATACCTACTGCCGATGCTCCGAGTGCACTCACGGTCGAGAAGATTACGCGAGGGCATTGCCCGGCTGCGCCTGCCCTGTGAAAAACCCGCGTTCCGTATCGTGCACCTATGCCCGTACCACGCCTGGACCTGCACGCCGATCCCGTCGAGTTGACCGCCGCGCTGGTGGACATTCCCAGCGTGTCGCACGACGAGGCCGTGATCGCCGATGCGGTCGAGACCGCGCTGCGCGAACAGACCTCCGGCTTCGAGATCGTGCGCTGCGGCAATGCCGTGCTCGCCCGCACGAATCGGGGTCTGGGCAGCCGGGTGATGCTCGCCGGGCACCTGGACACGGTGCCCATCGCCGACAACGTCCCGTCCCGCCGCGACGGCGATCTTCTGTGGGGATGCGGCACCGTCGACATGAAGTCGGGCGACGCGGTGTTCCTGCACGTGGCGGCGACGGTCGCGGACCCCGCGCACGACCTGACCCTCGTGTTCTACGACTGCGAGGAGATCGCCGCCGAGTTCAACGGTCTCGGCCGGATCGAGAAGGAACTGCCGGACTGGCTGGCCGCGGACGTCGCGATCCTCGGCGAGCCGACGGCCGGGCAGATCGAGGCGGGTTGCCAGGGCACGCTGCGGGCGCGGCTGTCCACCTCCGGGGTTCGGGCGCACTCGGCCCGGTCGTGGCTGGGGGACAACGCGATCCACCGTCTCGCCCCGGTGCTCGAACGGCTGTCGCGGTACGAGGCCCGGTCGGTGGACATCGACGGCTGCGTGTACCGGGAAGGACTGTCGGCGGTGCGCATCACCGGCGGCGTCGCCGGCAACGTGGTACCCGACGCGGCCGATGTCGACGTCAACTTCCGGTTCGCGCCGGACCGCACCGTCGAGCAGGCCCTCGCGCACGTACGCGAGGTGTTCGACGGTCTCGACGTCGAACTCGAAGTCACGGACTCCTCGCCGGGCGCGCTGCCCGGCCTGTCGGATCCGGCGGCGGCCGCGCTCGTCGAGGCGGCGGGCGGCCGGTTCCGCGCCAAGTACGGCTGGACCGACGTGGCACGATTCGCGGCGCTGGGGATCCCGGCCGTGAACTACGGCCCCGGCGATCCGAATCTCGCGCACAAGCGCGACGAGCACGTCCCGGTGCAGCAGATCACCGATGTGGCCGCGGTGCTGCGTGACTACCTCTCCCGATAGCGTGAACCCCATGTCAGACACCGAATCCGGCCGGCGCAAGTCCCGCGCGAAGATCGTTCAACGTGGTCCCGTGCAGTTGCGCGGCGACCGTGCGGTCGAGACGACCACGATGGACCAGCGGCTGCTGGACCGCCGCGGACCCACGGACTGGGTGCACACGGATCCGTGGCGGGTGCTGCGCATCCAGAGCGAGTTCATCGAGGGATTCGGCGCGCTCGCCGAAGTCCCGCGCGCTGTCGCGGTGTTCGGCTCTGCGCGCACGCCGGAGGACGATCCCGAGTACGCGCTCGGGCGCAAACTCGGTGCGGCACTGGTCGAGGCGGGATACGCGGTCGTCACCGGTGGCGGGCCGGGTGCGATGGAGGCCGCGAACCGCGGCGCCAGCGAATCGGGTGGGTTCTCCATCGGACTCGGCATCGAGCTGCCGTTCGAGCAGGCCCTCAACGAATGGGTCGATCTGGGCCTGAACTTCCGGTACTTCTTCGCCCGCAAGACGATGTTCGTCAAGTATTCGCAGGCGTTCGTCTGTCTGCCCGGCGGATTCGGGACGCTCGACGAGCTGTTCGAGGCCGTGACCCTCGTGCAGACCCACAAGATCACCCGGTTCCCGATCGTGCTGCTCGGCTCGGACTACTGGTCGGGACTGCTCGACTGGATCCGCGCGGTCATGGTGCGCGACGGCAAGATCTCGCCCGGCGACCTGGATCTGCTGTCGGTCAGCGACAGCGTCGAAGAGGCGGTGCGCATCATCGTCGAGGCCCACCGCGGGGAAGAGGCGGAAACGTTGTACGAGGGGAACACGTCGTGGTGAACGGGGCGCCGGCACCGGGCGCGGTGGACGGGCAGCCGGTCGCGTTGTCGGTGTGCGTGTACTGCGCGTCCGGGCCGGTCGACGGGTCGTATCTGGAGCTGGCCGCGGCGGTGGGCACCGAGATCGGCCGACGAGGCTGGCAGCTCGTGTCCGGTGGCGGCAACGTGTCGATGATGGGCGCGGTCGCCGACGCGGCCCGCGCGGCCGGTGCGCACACCGTGGGCGTGATCCCGAAGGCGCTGGTCCATCGCGAGGTCGCCGACATCGACGCCGACGAGCTGATCGTCACCGAGACGATGCGGGAACGCAAACAGGTGATGGAGGATCGGGCGCACGCGTTCATCGCGTTGCCCGGCGGTATCGGCACCCTCGAGGAACTGTTCGAGA
Organism: Rhodococcus sp. O3; assembly: GCF_048897285.1. Taxonomy (NCBI): domain Bacteria; kingdom Bacillati; phylum Actinomycetota; class Actinomycetes; order Mycobacteriales; family Nocardiaceae; genus Rhodococcus; species Rhodococcus sp. O3. The sequence goes on along the minus strand of NZ_JBMBTE010000097.1, from coordinate 2,038 downwards.
CGTGGACGGCCGGGTACCTGGGCATGCACGACAAGCCGGTGGTGCTGCTCGATCCGGTGGGGCACTACACCGGGCTGCTCGAGTGGCTCCGGTCGATGGTCGGCACGGGATTCGTCGCGCAGCGTGCGCTCGACGGGCTCCAGGTCACCGCGGAGGTTGCGGATGCCCTGGATCGCTGTGCGATCGGTGTTGTGAGCTAGCGCATCCCGAACCCTCGCCAGCGTGCTTACTCTCGAGTAGGTTGGAGGTCGAAGCTGTCCTTCGCCGCTGTGTGCAGACCTTCCGAGAGGATGCCAGTGACCACCGAGCACAAATCGACCGTCTCCCTGTCGGGCCTTGCCGGCCAGCTGCCGGCGATGCTGCCGGACCTGCCCAGCCTGCTGCGCGGTGCGCTGGGTCTGACGCGGCGTCCCGACGCCCGGGAATCGATCGGTCTGGTCTTCCAGCGTGTCGCCGACCGCCGGCCGGACCGGCCGTTCCTGCGGTTCGAAGGCGACTCGATCAGCTACGGGGATGCCAACGCTCAGGTCAACCGCTACGCCAGCGTCCTGGCGCAGCGCGGGGTGCAGACCGGTGACGTCGTCGGGATCCTCATGAAGAACCGGCCCGAGGCGCTGCTGATCACCCTCGCGGCCGTCAAACTCGGTGCCGCCGCGGGCATGCTCAACCACAACCAGCGCGGCGATGTCCTCGCGCACAGCCTCGGCCTGATCGGCAGCCGCATCCTGATCGTGGGCGAGGAATGCGAGGACGCACTGTCGTCGATCGACCCGGCATCCCTCGGCACGTCCCCGCTGCGGGTCGGGGAACTCGACGCACTCGCCGCCGACGCCGACTCCGCGAACCCCGCGGTCACCGAGCAGCTGCACGCCCATCACACCGCGTACTACATCTTCACGTCCGGCACGACCGGCCTGCCCAAGGCCAGCCGGATGACCCACTTCCGCTGGCTGAAGTCGATGTCGGGGCTCGGCAGCCTCGGCGTCCGGTTGCGCCGCGACGACACCCTGTACTGCTGTCTGCCGCTGTACCACAACAACGCCCTGACGGTCGCGCTGTCGTCGGTGCTGGCATCCGGCGCGACCCTCGCACTCGGCCGCAAGTTCTCGGCGTCGGGATTCTGGGCGGACGCCAAGCGCAACGGCGCGACCGCCTTCATCTACATCGGCGAGATCTGCCGCTACCTGCTCAACCAACCGCCGCGCCCCGACGACCGCGAGAACGGCATCCGGCTCGTCGTCGGCAACGGGCTGCGCCCCGAGCTGTGGACCGAGTTCACCGAGCGCTTCGGCATCGACCGGGTCGCCGAGTTCTACGGCGCCAGCGAGTGCAACATCGCCTTCATCAACGCCCTCAACCAGACGCACACCGCCGGGGTGTGCCCGCTGCCGTATGCGGTGGTCGAATACGACCAGGACACCGGCAAGGCCCGCCGCGGCGCGGACGGCCGACTGCGCCGCGTCCGCACCGGCGAGGTGGGCCTGCTGCTCGCCAAGGTCACCGACCGGGCGCCGTTCGACGGCTACACCGACCCCGAGGCCACCGAAGCCAAGCTGGTGCGCAACGGGTTCGCCGACGGCGACACCTGGTTCGACACCGGCGACCTCGTGCGCAGCCAGGGCTACATGCACGTCGCGTTCGTCGACCGGCTCGGCGACACCTTCCGGTGGAAGGGCGAGAACGTCGCGACCACCGAGGTCGAAGGCGCGCTCTCGGCGCACGACGCGATCTCCGAGGCCGTCGTCTACGGCGTCGAGGTCCCGGGCACCGACGGCCGCGCCGGCATGGCCGCCGTGACGTTGCATCCGGACGCCGAACTCGACGGCGTGCGGCTCGCACAGGACCTGTTCGCGTCGCTGCCGTCGTACGCGGTGCCGCTCTTCGTGCGGATCGTCGACGAACTCGAACACACCAGCACGTTCAAGAGCCGCAAGGTGGACCTGCGCGACGAGGGATTCTCGAAGACCGGCGACGACCCGCTGTACGTCCTCGAGGGGCGGTCCGGCGGCTACCGGCCCGCCTACGACGGGTACGTCGA
>NZ_JBMBTE010000096.1:0-19229 GCF_048897285.1 Rhodococcus sp. O3 | reverse complement strand
CGTCCGGGAAGTTCCGGCAACTCACCCGGCGCCCGCAACTGCACGACGGTGCCGCGGTCATCGCCGGTCAGCGCGATCCGCACGGGATGCGGGGGTGCCTCGTAGGACGCGCGCAGCGCATACGCGAACCGGCCGTCCGCCGCGACCTTCACGTCGGTGTAGGCGGCGTCGTCGGCGGTGAGCCGGACGGGCACGTCGGCGCCGAGCGTGAACGCGAAAATCGGTGCGCGGCCGTGATCATCGGCGGTGAGCAGCAGCCCCGACCCGTCCGGCAGCCACGCCAGGGACGTGGGCCAACGGTCCCAGCCGACGGTCGTGTCCACCGTCTCCTTGGTGGCAAGGTCGCACACACGCAAGGTGATCCGCGGCGGGTCCTCGGGAGTGGTGACGGTCTGGTGCAGGTACGCCAGTCGGGCGCCGTCCGGGGAGATCCGCGGCGCGGTGGCCTCGGCGTCCTCGTCGTCGACGATCGAGGTGCGCAGGCCCGTCTCGAGATCGACGCGCACGAGCGTGCTGCGGCGCGACGCGAGCGGGCCGGGCACCGACCACGTGGTGACGGCGAAGCGGCCGTCGGCGGCGATGTCGAGGTCGGCGTTGCGCAACGAGCCGCGGATACCGGGTGTGAGGTCGTCGAGGGTTTTCTCGGTGCCGACCGAGAGCAGGTGGGGGCGGTCCGGGCCGAGGTCGGCGTCCCAGTAACGCACGGGATAACCGGTGTGCAGGACGGCGGAGACCTTGGCGTCCTTGCGGGCGGAACGGATGCGCTCGTCGTCGCCGTCGGAGTGGCCCAGCACGTTCGCGGTCACGACGATGCGATCAGCGCGGGTTGCCGTACGCACCGCGGAGATTCCGCCCGCGCGCTTCGCGATCTGCACCGCTTCTCCCCCGCCGGCGGGCAGCCGCCACAGCGACGCCGGATCGTCGTCGCCGCCGCGCGCGGCGGTGAACAGCAGGTCGCCCGAGGCGGTGAAGACCGGGTTCGATTCGCCCTTCGCACCGTGGGTGAGCCTGCGCGCCGGGTTCTGCCCGTCCGGGTCGAGTTCCCAAAGCGCGCCGACGTAGGCGGTGGACTTCTCGTCGAGGGTGGACAGTGCGATCACCACGCGCGTGCCGTCCGGGGACAACGCGAGGCTTGTGACGCGGGGAAGGGCCAGGTAGTCGTCGAGGTCGTCGAACGCCGTCATGGCGGACACAGTAGTGCCGCGACCGTCCGTTGCCGGGACCCTGCGGGGCGGGTGTGCGGAAAGTGGCGTGGCGGCCGGTTGTAATCTGGTTGCCGATCATCCCCACCTCGAACGGAGAACACTGCTGTGGTCGACCTCGCCTTCGTCATCGCCGGTTCGGAAGCGACCGGTGGCGCCGGCCTGCAGGCGGACCTGAAGACCTTCCAGCAGCTGGGCGTGTACGGCCTGGGCACCACGACGTGCATCGTCTCGTTCGACCCGGAGAACAACTGGGGACACCGGTTCGTGCCGATCGATCCGCAGGTCATCGCCGACCAGATCCAGGCCGCGACCGCCGCGCACAATCTCGACGTCGTGAAGATCGGCATGCTCGGCACGCCCGCGACGATCGACGTGGTCGCCGAGGCGCTGGGCAGGCAGTCCTGGCGGCACGTGGTGCTCGACCCGGTCCTGATCTGCAAAGGCCAGGAACCCGGCGCCGCCCTCGACACCGACAACGCGCTGCGGACCCAGGTGCTCCCCTACGCGACGGTGGTGACGCCGAACCTGTTCGAGGCCCGCACCCTGTCCGGCATGGACAGCATCGAGTCCGTCGACGACCTGATCGAGGCCGCGCGGCGCATCCACGACCTCGGCCCGCAGTACGTCATCGCCAAGGGCGGTGTCGAACTCGACGGCGACGACGCGGTCGACGTGCTGTTCGACGGCACCGACGTCACGCTGCTGACGGCACCGAAGATCGGCAACGAGCGCGTCTCCGGCGCCGGCTGCACCCTGGCCGCGGCGATCACCGCCGAACTCGCGAAGGGCACCGACGTCGCCCAGGCCGTCCAGATCGCGAAGGACCTCGTCACCCGCGGCATCAAGGGCCGGGTGTCGGCGAACACCCCGTTCGACACCGTGTGGCAGGGCGCGTAGCCCCCATCCCGGAACTTTCCTGATCGACGCGGAGACATCCGCTCGGCCGCCAGTCATTCTTCACCTCGATCGTCAGGGCGGATGACTGGCAGCCGGGCGGATTTTGTCGTTCAGGCCCTTTACACACCTCACCGTCTCAGAATACGATTCTGCCGTGGCGGAAGACGGTTCTCATTTCCGAGACCGGCAATCTTCCCCTGGCGAGTTGCGCGTCCACGCCCCGTCGCGACGCCGTCGTCGTCTCACCATCTGCTTGTTGAACGTGTTGCAAGGGAAGAGAACTCGTTAGACACGGAGGACAGTCATGAAAGTCGAAGTGGATTCACGACGCTGCCAGGGACACACACTGTGCGCCATGGCCGCCCCGACGCTGTTCGAATTGAGCGATATCGACGGCCACGCGACAGCCGTCGACGCCGACGTTCCCGCTCACCTGGCCGACTCTGCGCGGGAAGCTGTGCGCAGCTGCCCCGAACAGGCGATTTCCGCCCTGTGACCCATTGGGCCACAACACCATCCACCACCGGACGCTAGAGAGGGCAATGCTGTGAGCGCTGAGGAGGCCGTCATCGAGACCGATCACCGAACACCCGTCTTCCAGTTCGACAGGCACGCACCGGACTACCGCGAGAACTTCTCGGAGATCACCCGGGAGATGCACTCCAAGTGCCCCGTGGCCTGGTCCGACACGCATGGTGGCCACTGGGTCGCCGCCGGCGGCGAGGCGGTGTTCGCCCTCGCTCGTTCGGCCTCGATCTCGAACGATCACGACGTCAAGGGGGTTCGCCGCGGATACAAGGGCATCATGATCCCGACCGCCGTCAGGGCATCGGGAGTCCGCGGCGGAATCCTGGAGATGGACGATCCCGAACATCGCGAGTTCCGGGCAGTGCTCAATCCGTATCTGTCCCCCGCAGCCATCCAGAAGTGGATTCCGCTCATCGACGAGGTGATCCGCGCGTGCCTCGACGAGAAGATCGAAACAGGCAGGATCGATTTCATCGACGACCTCGTCAATATCGTCCCGGCGGTGATCACGCTGGCCATGCTGGGCATCCCGGTCGCCAAATGGAAGGTGTACTGCGAACCGGTCCACGCCGCGATGTACACGCCGCCGGATTCGCCCGACGTCCATCGGGTGGCCGAACTGCATCGCGTCATGGGTTTGGATCTTCTGTCCAGCCTCCACGAGATCCGTGAGAACCCCCGCCCCGGGATGGTGGACGCGATCGCCAGGGCCACGATCGACGGTGAGAAGCCCGACGACCTCGAACTGCTCGGCGTTCTCAGTCTCCTCATCGGTGGCGGCTTCGATACGACGACGGCGCTGACCTCGCATGCGCTCGAATGGCTCTCCCAGAATCCCGACAAGCGCGAAACGCTCAGCGCCGAACGGGACACCCTCCTCGATTCGGCCACCGAGGAGTTCCTGCGCTTCTTCTGCCCGTCGGCCGGGGACGGACGCACGTTCTCCGCAGACGTCGAGCTCGACGGTGTGCAGTTCAAGGAGGGCGAACGTGTCTGGCTTTCCTGGGCGATGGCGAACCGGGATCCGGCACTGTTCACGGACCCCGAGGAAATCGACCTGGAGCGTAAGGGCAACCGGCACTTCAGTTTCGGACTCGGCGTCCATCGCTGCATCGGGTCCAACCTGGCGCGCACGATGTTCAAGCGGATGCTGATCGCGGTGCTCGACCGCACGCCGGACTTCGAGTGCGACCCCGAAGGCACGATCCACTACGACTCCATCGGTGTCATCCAGGGCATGCGCCGGCTTCCGGCCAACTTCACACCCGGCCCCCGGCTCGGCGCCGGGCTCGACGAGACCCTCGCCGCGATCCAGAAGGCAGTCGACGAACAGGGAATCGCTGCGCCGGTGACCCCACGGAGATGAGCCACCGACGCCGACCGGATCGCGTCCGGCTCTCCGGAGTGATCGGGTGACGAAAGGACTTCGATGAACATCGACGACATGGTGATGATCAGCATCGACGACCACGTGGTCGAACCCGCTGACATCTTCGAGAAGCACTTCCCCAAGCGCCTGATGGACCAGGCGCCCAAACTCACCGCCAACCCGCGCAACCCCAACGTGCAGGCATGGCAGTTCCAGGGCACGATCGTCGGCAGTTCCGGCCTCAACGCCGTGGTCTCGTGGCCCAAACACGAATGGGGCATGGATCCCACCGGCTACGCCGAGATGCGACCCGCCGTCTACGACATGGATCTGCGGGTGCGCGACATGGACGCCAACGGCACCCTCGCCGCGACCCTGTTCGCGACCTTCCCCGGCTTCGCCGGCACCCACCTCGCGAGCCTGCCCGACAAGAAGCTGTCCCTCGCCGCGTGCAGGGCGTTCAACGACTGGGTCGTCGGGGAGGTCCCCGACACCCATCCCGGACGGTTCATCCCGATCGGCATCATCCCGTTCTTCGACGTGAACGAGTCGGTCGCCGAAATTCACCGTATCGCCGCGATGGGATGCCGCTCGATCAGCATCCCCGAAACCCCCTACGGCGTCGGCGAGGGATTCCCCGACTTCAAGTCCGGGTACTGGGATCCGATCTTCCAGGCGTGCGTCGAGCACGGCATCGTCCTCAGCCTGCACATCGGCGGCGGCATCAACCTGGTCAAACGATCCCGCAGCTTCGACATCGACGACATGTTGATGCTGACTCCGCTGATCTCGACCATCGCGGCCACCGACATCATGCTCAGCGGAGCATTCCGGAAGTTCCCGGATCTCAGGGTGGCCATGAGCGAAGGCGGCGTCGGGTGGGTCGCGCCCTGGCTCGACCGGCTCGAACGCCACATCGTCAACCAGTCCTGGACGGGAGTGAGCTTCCTGCCCGACGGCATGTCCCCCACCGACGTCTGGCGGAACAACTTCCTGGCCTGCTACATCACCGAGCCGAGCGGCCTGAACAACCGTCACCGTCTGGGAATCGACACCATCGCATGGGAATGCGACTACCCCCATTCCGACTCGACCTGGCCGAGATCGCCGGAAATCCTGAAGGCCGAGCTCGACGCCGCCCGGTGCACCGACGACGAGATCGACAAGATCACCTTCGCCAATGCTGCGCGCTTCTTCGGCTGGGATCCGTTCGAGCACATCACGCGTGAGCAGGCCATCGTCGGTGCACTGCGCGCACGGGCCACCGATGTGGACATCAGCGAGACGTCCAAGGAGGAATACCGCCGGCGTTACGAGCTCGCGCACCCGTGAGCCCTCCAGGTCTCGACCTCCGATCCGTTTCGACCCAGAAGGAACATCCATGACAGACACTCCACAGCTGGCCGGCAAGGTCGCGATCGTCACCGGCGCGGGAGGCGGGATCGGCCGGGCCTACTCTCGGGGCCTCGCCGAAGCCGGAGCAGCGGTGGTCCTGGCGGACGTCAACTTCGCTTCCGCCACCGCAGCCGCCGAGGAACTGACAGCCGCGGGTCATCGCGCGCTCGCGGTCCGTGTCGACGTCGGCGACGAAGCGAGCACGACCGAGATGGCAGCGACCGCGGCGGAACACTTCGGGTCCGTCGACATCCTGGTGAACAACGCGGGTCTGATGGCCGAAGTCGTCGGCGAGGGGACGCTCACGACGATGGAGCTCGACCTCTGGAACCGTACGCTCGCCGTCAACCTGACCGGCCCGCTGCTGTGTACCCGCGCCGTGGTGCCGTACATGAAGGAACGCGGCTACGGCAAGATCGTGAACCAGTCCTCGAGCGGCGCTTTCATGGCTGCACAGGCTTACGGCATCACCAAGCTCGGGCTGGTGAGCATGACGGTGTCGCTGGCCCGCGAGCTGGCGCCGTTCGGAATTCGCGTGAACGCCATCGCCCCCGGAATGGTCAACACCGAGGCGGGTTCGATCGCGTCACCGCCGGAGCTCAAGGAAATGGTCAAGCACGCCATCCCGTTCCCCTTCGGCGAACCGGAGGAGCTCGTCCCCGGTCTGCTGTATCTCGTGTCGTCGGGAAGCGACTGGGTGACCGGCCACACCCTCAACATCGACGGCGGCTGGGTCGTCCGCGTCTGAATCCGTTGTTCGACATAATTTCTCACAGACAGGAACACGAATGAAGCACTACCTGCTCGTCGAGTCGTACCCCTCCCATCCCGAGCGGCTGGAGGAGTTCAACAAGTGGTACGACGAGGTCCACATCCCCGAGGTGGTCGCGCTCGACGGTTTCGTGGGCGCCACGCGCCTGAGCCCGGCCGATGCCGACGGTGGCCCGTCGGTCACGCTGTACGAACTCGAGGGCGATCCCCTGGTGGCCAAGGCCAACGTTCATGCCGCGGCGGCGGCGAAGCAGCTGAACATGTCGGACTCGTTGAGCTACGGCCCCATCCCGAAGATGCGGATCATGGAGGTGAAGTCGGAGTACTCCAAGTCCTCGAGATAGCCGTGCCCGTGCGTGGTTTCGGTAGCCACCGCTACCGAAACCACGCACGAGGGTCAGGGTCGCACACCGCCGAATTCGCACAGCCACTTCAGGCCCGGCTCGCGGGTGCGGGTGATGCCCTTGTAGTCCGCCATGTCCTCGGGCAGTTCGCCGAGAACACGGTAGAGGCGGTCGGCCCATTCGGGCACCCGGGCGATGTCCTCGAACGGCAGCAGGTACGTGCGGATGAGGAACATGATCGCGCCGGACGTACCGAGGCGCACGAGGTGCTGGACCTCGACGCGCAGGTGCAACCGCCGCCCCACGTCTTCGAGAGGTCCCTCGGCGAGCAGTCGCCGGTCCCGGCCCCACTCGGGATAGGTCTCGGTGGACTGGTCGAGCCGGCGGTCGACGCTGAGCGACCAGTTGGTGCGCCGGTAGCACTGACCCGGCTGCAGCCCCATGAGGAACTGCTGCGCGCGCGGGATCACCCCTTCGGCGTGGACGCGCGGCACCGGCCCGTGAATCTGGAGAAAACTCATGCCGACGTCGAAGCGCAGCGACCAGTCGGCCGCGAAGGTCACCAGGCCCGCGTCACCCCACAGCGCTCCCTCGCGCTGGTCGAGCAACACGACGTCCTCCTGGATCTGCCTGCCGATGAAGCGCAGCGGAGATTCGGGAAGCGTGGACCGCTCGCCGAAGACGAAGGCCTGTTCGACGTCGAGCGCCCGGTTGCTCCAGCGCAGGATCGCGCCGTCGCGGTCGAGCGCGAACGTGCGCGGATCGGCTTCGGCGAGCATCCGCATCAGCGTGATCATCGCGTCCCATTGCGCGATCTCCATGTGCGGCAAGGATTGGAAGCGGGTGGGATCGACGGCGAGGATCCGCTCCCGCTCGGCGAGGTCGTCGAGATAGCAGCCGTCGACGTCGACGGGATGCCGGCCCCATCCGCCCGCGACCGTGTCCACGGCGCTTCCGGCAGGTTCTACGTTGGTGCTGTACCGGTAGGTGTCACGGGAGAACGGGAACGGGAAACGCGCGATCCGATCCGGAAGATCGGTGCCGCTGTCGCGGGTCGCGAAATCTGTTGTCGCACTCACAGATCCAACTCCAATCTCTGTCCGCTCGCGCGGGAGACACACGGCATCAGGCAGTCCCCCGCCTCCTTCTCCGCCTCACCGAGATACAGATCGCGATGGTCGACCCCACCACCGGTCACGGGCAGACGGCATTCCCCGCACACGCCCTGCCGGCAGAGGTTGGGTACCGCGATCCCTTCGGATTCGAGTGCTTCGAGCAGGCTCACGCCGGAATCGACCGCGACGTCGAGGCCGCTGCGGCGCAGATGCGCGGTGAACGGTGCGCCCGGGTCCAGCGCGCCGACACCGAAATGCTCGTAATGTACGCGCGCGCCGGGCCATCCGGCGGCCCGGGCACGCGTTGCGAGGTCGTCGACGAGACCGGACGGGCCGCAGACGTACATGTGTGTCCCGATCGGCTGATCCAGCAATACGGGGTCGACGGATTCGCGGAAACGGTCCCCCGAGTCGTAGGTCCGCAGTCGGCCCCCGCAAAGTTTCAGGAGCTCTTCGAGGTGCGGGCCGTCCCCGTCGCGGAAGACGTAGTGCACCTCGAACGAGCGTGCCCACTGCACGGCGGCGCGGACATGGGACAGGATCGGGGTGACTCCGATGCCACCCGCGACGAGCACGTGGTGCCGGGCCGTGAGGACCGGAGCGAAAGCGCTGCGCGGGGTGGAGATCGAGACAGGATCGCCGACCCGCAGGTCGTGGATCCACCGCGACCCGCCACGTCCGGACTCCTCGAGCCGCACCGAGATCGCGTAGTGGTCGGGTTCGAACGAGGGACCGGTCAGCGAGTAGGAATTGCGCCGCACTCGCCCGTCCGGTCCCGTGCCGCACGCGACGACGATGTGACTGCCGGGAGTGAAGGACGGCAACGACCGACCTGCCGGGTCGGCCAGGCGAACGTGCCGGACGGTGGGAGACAGTTCGATCGTGTCGGTGACCGACAGATACAGACCCGGCTCGGCGCGCGCAGACCCTGCCGAGGCTTCCGACATCAGTGTCATCAGAGTTCCTCCGCGTCGATCATGTAGCCGAGATAGGCGCCGTGCAGACGCGAAACATGTTGGTAGACGATCAGTTCCGTTACACAGGTCGGGCACGTCGTGCACTGTCCGATCCCGACGTCCGCGAGATGCGTGGCGTGACAGTGCGCGCAGTAGACGCTGCGCGTCGTCACGTCGATCGGAACGGGGAGGATCTCGGCGTCGAGAAGCCCTCCGGCCACGGCCGCCGCTCGCGCCGACAGCACTGCAGCTTCCGGCCCGACGAGAACGAGTCGCCATCCCACCCGGGCGGCACTCAGTTGACGTTCCAAGACCTCCGCCGCGGTGTCACCCCACACGGCCGGCAGTCGCAACCAGCCGACTCGACGGCCGCCGAAGGACGACACGAGGCTCCGCGCTTGCGTGAGTGCGGCATCACCGAACGACAGCACGGTCACCGAGCGTCCACCCTCGGCGATGCGCCGCTCTTCCTCCCACCGCGGCACGCTGGTGGTATCCATACAGACGCTCATCGCATCACCTACGGTGCGAAGGACCGGTGGCCGACGTAGAACGCGAGCGCACCCTCGGGGGTGGTGAAGCGAATGCGAGATCCCTTGGGAAAGAAGATCGCATCGCGAGCCCGCGCGATCTCGACCTGACCGGTGTCGAGGTTTTCGAGGCGGAACTCGCCGTCGAGGACCACCTTCATCTCGTCGTACTCGTAGGTGTAGTCGAGCGGAGCCTCGGTGGGCTCGAGTGCGAAGTACCCCGCCGCCATCTCCGATCCGTCGGGGTTCGGATAGACGTCGTCGATATACCCCTTCGTTCCCGGGAATTCGTCGAGCGACATCTGCGGGAGCGTCTTCCAGAATCCGGAGGTCACCCGGAAAACGGGTGCGGTGGTCGTGGTCTCGGACATGGGAACTCCTCGGAAAGGAATGCGCGAACGCGCTGTACGGCCAAACGTCGATCGCTGACGTGAAACACACGATAATGGGAAGAAACACCGCGATGGGTTGCCGCTCGGTTAACGCGTGTAACCGATTCCTCTCGGGAGCACGACGTTCGGGCCGCGGGCTTTGAATCCCGCGGCCCGAACGAAGAGTTCGTCAGTTGCCGGATCCGAAGAAGGCGCCGTACCAGATGCGCGTGACGATCTGCGCTCCCTGCTCGACCGGCATCGGAGACCGTTGGAGAGCCTCCTGGGCGTACCAGACGTAGGCGGACTGTTCCACCATGCACGCGACCGCTTCGACCACACCCCGCAGGTCGAGCCCGTCGAGCGAATCCATGCGACACTTCACCTTGAGCACGGTGGCGAACCGGTCGATGTGCCGATTGCGCATCGACCACCAGATCTCACGGAAACGCGGGTCGACGCTGGCGGCCTCGACGAGGGTCCGCATGATGTCGCGGTTCTCGTAGTAGTGCGACAGGTAACCGGTGTTCGCCTCGAGCAGCGCCTTGTAGGGGTCGTCCTCGATCCGGTGCTCGGTTGCGCCACTGGCACGGAACAGGTCGTCGTGCGTGTCGGCGATCAGCGTCGCGAACAAGTCCTCCTTGTCGCTGAAGTACCTGTACAGCCCCCCGAGCGACATCCCGGCTTCCGTCGCCACACCACTCATCGTGGCGCCGACATAGCCGTCGCGGGCGAAGACCGCGCGCGCCGCTTCCAGCAGTTTGGTTCGGGTGCGACGCCCCTTGGTGGTGTTCGGCAGGTGCGACATGTCCCTCCTTTCGTTGCGGGCATCGTAGCCGGTTAACACGACCGTCAGCAGTGTTAACAAAAAAGCGACGTCACTCTCTTGACGTGAGTCACATTACTCCCCCAGAATCACCTCATCGACATCGCGCCGATCTCGGCGCCCCCTTTTCTTCATCCGCTTTCACCGAAACGGAGTCCCCCGTGAATTCCCGCGCAACCACACTCGCCACCGTCGTGCCGGGCTACACCGCCGGCACCCGGACTCCTCTCGAACTCTTCCTCGACCACCTCGGACGCGATCCCCACGCTCTCGCCGTTTGCGACGACCGAGGACACGCACTGTCCCGCGCCGAACTGTGGGAGCAGGCCGGCGAAGTCGAAGAGGAACTTGCCGTCCATGGTCTGGGCGAAGGCGACCTCGCCATCGTCTGCATGCCCAACTGGACCGAGTGGATGACGTCCTACCTGGGTGTTGCGCGACGCGGGATGGTCGCCGGCACCCTGCCGGTGACCACGGATCCTCGATCCATCGCCTACACCGCTGATCTCGTGGGCGCGAAGGTCGTCGTCCTTCCCCTCGAACATCGCGGCCGCGACTTCGTCGCCGAATCCGAGGTCCTGGCAGAAGAACTCGGACGCGAGGTGAAGATCCTCCTCGTCGACCGTGACGGAACCCGCACCTGGCGCACCTTCGGCGGCGCACCGGCGACGATCCCGGCCTATCCGGACGACTTGGTCCACGTACTGTTCTCGTCGAGCACCACCGGCAAGTCGAAGGCGATCGCGCATTCCGAGGCGAGCCTGAGCGCCTACAACCGGATGGTCATCGACCGCTACGAGGTCTCCGGTGAGCGGCCGATCTTCATGCCCTCCCCGCTCGGTCACAGCACGGGCTTCTGGCACGGCGCCCGGATGTCGCTGATGACGGGTGCCTCCCTGGTCCTGCAGGACGCCTGGAATCCCCGCCGGGCGCTCGAGCTCGTCGAGAAGTACGGCTGCGAGATCACCGTGGCCGCAACTCCTTTCCTCAAGGACATCGTCGACACCGCATGGGATTCCGCCGCTCCCAAGCTGGCCGGGATGCGGATCTTCCTGTGCGGCGGCGCCCCCGTCGCCCCGAGCCTCATCGAGCTGGCGCAGGAACAGATGCCCGACACCCGTATCGCAGCGATCTGGGCGATGAGCGAGGGCGGTGCGACCTCGAGCCTGCCGGACGACTCCACCGAGCTCGTCGCGCACACCTGCGGCAAGGTGATGCCCGGCGTGACCCTCGAGACGATCCGCGAGGACGGCACGCTCGCACCGCGCGGGACCGACGGTGAGATCGTCATGCGCACCCCGTCGCTCTTCCTCGGCTACATCGGTCAGGAACAGCTCTACCGCGAGTCGTTCACGGCCGACGGCTGGTTCCGCACCGGCGACACCGGAATCGTGGACGACAACGGCCACCTGCGCCTGACCGGACGTCTCAAGGACCTCATCATCCGCGGCGGCGTCAACATCTCCCCCGTCGAGATCGAGAACGCCGTCTCCGGACACCCACAGATCGCGCGCGTGGCCGTCGTCGGCAGCCCCGACGAACGACTCGGCGAACGCATCTGCGCGGTGATCCAGCCGCTCGGCACCGCCCCGACCTTCGACGAACTCGTCGGATGGCTCGCGGAACGCGACGTGCCCCGCCGGCTGTGGCCGGAGTCGATCCGCATTCTGCCCGCCATGCCGGAGACCCCCGCCGGGAAGATCCGCAAGAACGTTCTCAGAGAACTGATCTCGTCAGGAGAAGATATGACCAGCAGCACCGTCGACCTCACGACGCAGACCGTCACGCTCCGCGACATCGACGTGACCTACACCCGCGCCGGTGAGGGCCCCGCGGTCGTGCTGATCCACGGACTCGCCGAGGACCACCGCAGCTGGCGCGCCGTCCAGGAAGCCGGACTGCCCGTGACCACCTACGCTTACGACCTCCGTGGACACGGACGCACCACCGTCGGCTCGCCCGCGGGCACGCTCGCCCAGCTGCGCGACGATCTGATCGCCTTCCTCGAGGAGGTCACCGGTCCCGCGATCTGCGTCGGCTTCTCTCTCGGCGGCACCGTCGTCCTCTCCGCCGCGGCCGAGCGTCCCGGCCTCGTGACGAAGGTCGTCGCACTGGGCACCTCGAGCGTCGTCGGGCGCGGAGCGGCAGGCTTCTACGCCGGCCGCATCGAACTCTTCCGCGGCACCGACGCCGAGGAGCAGCGCGCCGCCCTCCGCGCCGATACCGCTGCTGCCCTGCACAACCCGGACTCCGACCTCGACGCCGTCACGGAATTCCGGCTCGAAGCCGTCGGCGAGGCGCAGGGTTACATCAACGCCTCCACCGCGATGGCCGCACTGGTCGAGTCGCCGCTCACCCCCGAGCTGGCCCGGATCGGGAGCGAGACCGAGGTCGCGATCGTCGGTGCCGACCACGACACCTTCTGCCCGAAGAAGGCCGCGGACATCATCCTCGGTGCGATCGAGCACGCCACCTACTCCGAGATCACCGGCGCCGGGCACCTGATGCTCGTCGACCAGCCCGAGCAGTCGATCGAGACGCTTCGCCGACTTCTCCCCTGAGAAGCCCTACCGATCAATCACTTCCAGAACACCGCCCTTCCGAAAGGCTCCATGATGCAAGAACGTCCCACCGCCCTCGTCACCGCCGCCGCGGGCGCAGGAATCGGCGCCGCGATCGCCACCCGCCTCGCCGCCGACGGTTTCGATGTCGTCATCACCGATGTCCACGAGCGCCGCAGCCAGGAACTCGCCGCGAAGCTGGCCGCCGAGCACGGACGCGCGTTCGACAGCTACGTCCTCGACGTCACCGACGAGGCCCGGGTCGAGGCCGTCGTGTCCGAGATCGCCTCGAAGAAGGGCCGACTCGACGTTCTCGTCAACAACGCCGGCTGGAGCAAGATCGAGCCCGTCGCCGAGATGTCCTCGGAGACCTGGAAGCGCTGCCTCGACGTCGACCTCAACGGCACCTTCTACACCATGCGCTACGCGCTTCCGGTGATGCAGAAGAACAACTCCGGTGCGATCGTCAACATCAGCTCGATCGCCGCCTACGAGACCAGCACCGAGCACGGCGCCGCCTACTCCGCCGCCAAGGCCGGTGTCCTCGCCCTCACCCGCGTCGCCGCCGCCGAGAACGGCAAGCACGGCATCCGGGTCAACGCCATCACCCCGGGCCTGATCTACAACGACTTCCTCCGCAAGATCTACCCGGACGAGTTCTTCTCCGGCTACGCCGAGAACCGCTCCCTCGTCGGCCGTGTCGGCCGTCCCGAGGACGTCGCCGGGCTGGTCTCGTTCCTGGTCGGACCCGACGCCGGTTACGTCACCGGCGAGGTCTACGGCATCAGCGGTGGGGTGCATCCGCATGGCTGAGAACCCGCTGCACCTGCCCATCCGTGAGCTCACCGACGCCTACGCGCGTGGTGACCTGAATCCCATCGACGTCACCGAAGAGGTCCTCGACCGGATCGACCGGTTCGATCCGGAGGTGCGCGCCTACGTGACTGTCACGGCCGATCTGGCTCGTTTCCAGGCCGCCGACGCGGCCGAACGGTACCGCCGCGGGGAGCGCGCCCCGCTCCTCGGGGTCCCGGTGTCCATCAAGGACGCCTTCCATCTCGCGGACACGGAGACCGGCCTCGGATCGCTGACCCAGCGCGGGCGCGTCGCCCGGTCGGATTCCGGTGCCGTCGCCCGCCTGCGTGCAGCGGGTTCCGTGATGCCGGGCAAGACGAGCGTTCCCGAGTTCTGCCAGTCCGCCACCAGCGACAATCTGCTCGGTCCGGAGACCGGCAACCCGTGGGATCCGACGCGGACCCCGGGCGGTTCGAGTGGCGGCGCGGCGGCCTCGGTCGGCGCCGGCCTCGCCACGATCGGACTCGGTTCGGACGGCGGCGGATCCATCCGGATCCCCGCGGCCTTCAGCGGCCTCGTGGGATACAAGCCCACCACCGGTCTGTGTGCGGACGAGCGCGGCTTCCGGGCGATGACGGACTTCGTCACGGCCGGTCCGCTCGCCTGGACGGTGGACGACGCCCGCATCATGACCGAGATCCTCGCCGAGACGAGTTTCGCCCGTGCCTCGGCACCGAACCGGCGGATCGCCTTCTGCCCCCGCCCGGACGGACGTCCCGTCGATCCCGCCGTCGTCCGCACGGTCGAGGCCGCCGCCTCCATCCTGTCGGATCTCGGTCACGAGGTCGTCGAGACCGACATCCCGATCCACGGCTGGAACGAGATCTTCGGGCCCCTCGTGCTCGACGACGAACTCCGCGAGCGGGCGCATCTGCTCGAACGGCCGGAACTGCTCACCCCGTACGAACGCGCGAGCCTGCGCGCCGCGGAGCAGCTGACCAGCGCCGACGTCGCCCTCGCACGCGAGGCACTGGGTGATTTCCGCCGGTGTGTCGACAGCTTCCTGCACGACTTCGACGCGATCCTCACCCCCACGGTGGCGACCGTTGCGTTCCCCCACGAACAGCGGCCGAAGACGATCGACGGCGAGAAGGCGGACTGGCTGTGGGGCGCCTTCCCCTTCACCTCACCGTTCAATGTCGCTGCAACACCGGCGATCTCGCTTCCCGCGGGAACCTCGGAAGGGCTGCCGATCGGTGTCCAGCTGGTCACCGCCCGCGGCCGCGACGCCGAGCTGCTGAACCTCGCGGAGTCCCTGGAGTCGGCACTCGGTTTCGACTACGCTCCGGTGCGCGAGCGCTGGGCGTCCCGGCCGATCCCGGAGCCGGTGTCGTGACCGCCGGGCTCGACCGCCGGCGCCACGGGGGCGTCCTCGAGATCGTCCTCGACCGTCCGGACCGACGCAACGCTCTCTCCCGGGAACTTCTCCGCGAACTCCGCCGGGTCTTCACCGACCTGCCGGACGGAATCCGTGCCGTGGTCCTCACGAGTTCGGGACGGGTGTTCTGTGCGGGCGCGGACTTCGCCGATCTGACAGGCACTTCCGCCGACCTCGACTACGACCGGGATCTCGAGGATGCGTGCGCCTCGATCCGCAACAGCGCGGTTCCCGTCGTCGGCGTCGTCGACGGGGCGTGCGTCGGCGCCGGTGTCGAGCTCGCCACCTCGTGCGACGTCCGGATCGTCGGCCCGCGAGCATGGTTCCGGGTCCCGGCCGTCGAACTCGGGTTGCTGTACAACCCGGCGTCGATCCGCCGGGTCCACGCCACGCTGCCCCGCACGACGGTCACCCGGCTGCTGGTGCTCGCCGAACGATTCGACGCCGACGACGCGGTACGCAGCGGACTGGCCACCCATTCCGCGGACGGGGATCCGCGCGAGCACGCTCTGGCACTCGCGGAGCGGCTCGTCGACCTCCCGGAGGACGCCCTCTCCGCGACACGGGACCTGCTCCGCAGACTCGACGACGGAGACTACGACGACGCCGCATGGCAGGCCACCCGAATCCGCTTGATGGACAGCGCCGCTCGACACGAGGCGGTCGCCGCAGCCTCCGAGCGGCACGGCGCCTCCGCCTCCTGACCCCTCTCCCCCGAAGGAAAGCTCATGAACGCAGTTGCCTCCCTGAAGGGCTACGACCTCGGTAGCCGTGTCGTCTCGTACGACGAATCCGATGCGATCCTCTACGCGCTGTGCGTCGGCGCGCGTCCCGACCAGCTGCCGCTGGTCTACGAGCGGGACCTGCACGTGCTGCCGACCTTCGGTTTGGGCCTGGGCCTGTGGGCGGTCGAGGAGGCCGGTGAGCTCGGCGCCTACGACCGACTGAAGTCGCTCCACGCCGCACAGCAGCTGACGGTCCATGCGCCGTTCCCCCGGTCGGGCAAGCTCGAGATGCGGGCCCGTGTCGCCGACGTCTGGGACAAGGGATCCGCGGCGACCGTCGACATCGCCGTCGAGTGCGAGCAGTTCACCGCGACCTACGCGATCCACCTGCCCGGCTCGGGCGGGTGGGGCGGTGAACGCGCACCCTCCGCGCCTCGGATCGATCTCGAATCCGCTCCGTTCCGGCAGGATTCCCACATCGCTGCGAACCTGCCGGCCTTGTACCGCCTCACCGGCGATCTGCATCCCGTCCACATCGACCCGGAGGTCTCGTCGGGCTACGGCTTCGAACGACCCATCCTGCACGGCCTGTGCACGTTGGGCATCGCGGCGCGCACGGTCGCCGAGGCCGCCGGAGCCCAGCCGTGGGAACTCCGGGAGCTCCGTGCCCGCTTCGCGGCGCCGGTTCTGCCCGACGCCACGCTGACCGTCCGGGCACAGGCCGCCGGCAGGAGCGTCGACTTCGACGCACGCATCGGCGACACCGGTGTCCTCTCGGGTGGGCACGCCGAATTCTGACCGCACCACCACGTTCGATCCCCAGTTCTACCGAAGGAAACTCCCCCGCTCCACAGGAAAGTCCCGCCGAAAGGGCACATCCATGACCGCACATGCCGCTCCCAGCTTCGGAACCAAGCAGCAAAAGCGCGCGTTCCTCGCCAGTCTCGTCGGCACCACCGTCGAGTGGTTCGACTTCTTCATCTACGCCACGGCCGCCACGCTCGTCTTCTCGAGGATCTTCTTCCCCAAGCTGGGATCGAACGTCGGCATCCTGGCCTCGTTCGCGACCCTCGGTGTCGCATTCCTCGCCCGCCCGGTCGGCGCGTTCATCTTCGGCCACCTCGGTGACCGCCTGGGCCGCCGCACGACGCTGATCACGACGCTGACCGTGATGGGTGCCGCCACCGGCCTCATCGGCCTGCTGCCCACCTGGAACCAAGTCGGCATCTGGGCTCCTGTCATGCTCACCGCGCTCCGCTTCCTGCAGGGTGTCGCGGTCGGCGGTGAGTGGGGCGGCGCAGTGCTCATGAGCGTCGAGAACGCACCCAAGGCCCGGGAGCGCTTCTACGGATCCGCCCCGCAGATCGCCAGCCCTCTCGCGCTGGTGCTGGCGACCGTCGTCATGTACTTCGTCGCCCGGATGCCCAACGACCAGCTGATGTCCTGGGGGTGGCGGATTCCGTTCCTCGCCGGCTTCGTCCTCGTCATCATCGGCCTGATCATCCGGCTCGGTGTCGAGGAGTCGAGCGAGTTCGCCGAGGTGAAGGAGACGGGCACGGTCACGGACCGCCCCATCCTCACGGTTCTGCGGACGCTGCCGGGACGAGTCCTCGCCGGCATCGGTCTCCAGGCCAGCGTGATCGTGCTGTTCTACCTGATCACCACGTACATGCTCACGATGGCGACGAACGTCCACGGGTTCTCCAAGAGCGACACCCTGATGATCCTGCTGGTCGCCGCGACCATCGACCTGTTCGCCATGATCGGCGTCGGCATCCTGTGCGACCGCCTGTCGGCGTGGACCGTCTTCATCGGCGGCGTGGTGTTCACAGGCCTGTTCGCCTTCCCCCTCTTCCTGCTGTTCAACACGGGAAACATGGGGCTGATGATCGTCGCGTTCTCGGCGGCCCTCGTCCTCGGTCACGCCACCACCTACGCCGTGGTGTCGAGCATGACCGCCGACCTGTTCCCCACCGAGGTCCGGTACAGCGGTGTCGCCCTGTGCAGTGCGTTCTCGGGCGTCGCCTGGGCGGCTCCTACGCCGCTGGTCGCCGCTGCCCTGGTGCCGACGGACGGATCGAAGCACTGGTGGCCGCTCGCCGCGATCCTCGTCGTCACCGCCGTGATCTCCTTCGTGGCAGCGGCTTCCATGCGCCGCCACTTCACCTCCGGGACGGCGGCGAACGATCCCGACGGAGAGTCCCGGGACGTCCGGGTCCGCGTCGGCGAGCCCGCCTGATCGGCACCCTTTCCATTTCGAGCAGGAGATTTCCATGACTGTGATGCTCAGCGAGGAGCAGCGCGAGTTCGGTGCGGCCGTCCGCGAGTTCTGCCGCCGTGAGGTGGGCACCCGCGAACAGCGCGACAAACTCACCGACTGCGGCCGGGAAGGGCACAGCCTCGAGCTGAACCGACGGATCGCCGAACTCGGCTGGGCCGCGATCAACGTCCCCGAAGAGTACGGCGGAGCCGGCGGCAACCACGTCGACCTGTGCGTCCTGCTCGAGGAACTCCACCGCGGCCTGGCCCCGGTCCCGTGGCACGGCACGACCCTCATCACCGCCGGGATCTACACCAAGTTCGCGAGCGAAGAGCTCAAGCGGACGGTGCTGGGCCGGCTCGCCGAGGGTGCGGCGCTGGCGATCGCGATGTCCGAGCCGGAGGCCGGGTCCGACGTCGCAGCACTGTCCTGCCGCGCCGAGCGCACCGCGGACGGCTGGGTGATCAACGGCCAGAAGACGTGGATCACCAACGCGCATCAGGCCGACAGCATCCTGCTGGTCGCCCGCACCGAGCGGGGCGAGAAGAAGCACCACGGGCTCACCATGTTCCACGTGCCGGCCGACACGCCGGGGCTGACGATCAAGGGCATCGACACGCTGGGCGGCACCGAGGTCAACGACCTCTACTTCACCGACTGCGTGCTGCCCGCCGACTCGGTGGTCGGGGAGGTCGGCCAGGGATGGGCCCAGCTCATGCCCGGTCTGGCAACCGAACGGCTGATCCTCGCCGCGCAGATGCTCGGCGTCGCCGAACGCGCCTTCGACGACGCTCTGGCGTTCGTCTCCGAGCGCACCCAGTTCGGCAATCGGGTCGGCTCGTACCAGGCGATCAAGCACCGAATCGCCGATCTCGCCACGGAGATCGAATGCACCCGTCTGCTCGTCTACAGCGTCGCCCACCGCGCCGATGCCGGTGACGATCCGCAGGGCCTGGCCCGCGCGTCGTCCATGGCGAAGCTCAAGGCGACGGAGGTCGCGAAGAACACTGCGCTGGAAGGCATGCAGATGATGGGCGGCTACGGCTACTCCACCGAGTTCGACATGGCGCAGCACGTGCGCGCGGCTCTCGGTGCCACTATCTACGGCGGCACCAACGAGATCCAGCGCGACATCATCGGGAA
>NZ_JBMBTE010000095.1:0-19375 GCF_048897285.1 Rhodococcus sp. O3 | reverse complement strand
GGCATTCCGGCGGGTGTGGGCTTTCGGGCCACGGCTCCTCTTACTGTCGCGTGCGATGTGAGCCGCGGACCGACGGGCCCGCGGGCTACCACAGCGTACGCGAGCAACGTCACGCGGTGACGGGCGTGGCCTCCACCACGTGCTTCAGCCGGGTGAGCGTGGCGTTCATTCCGACGATCATTTCGTCGTCGAACGATTCGGTTCCGCCCATCGCCAGGTTGATCAGGGTCCGCGAGATCTTGGTCGTGCCGGTGGGCGCTTCGCGGCGCTGCACGACGCGGGTGCCGGTTTCGGAGGGTTCCAGGACGAACGACCAGATCGTGCGGTTCTCGTTGACGCGGAAGCGGAGTTCACGGCCGGGCTCGAAGGCGAGGATCTTGGACGTGGTGGGCCAGACGAGCGCGCCCCTGCGGTTGATGTTGATCGTGCTGGTGCCGATACCGACCGGACCGCCGAGCACCTTCATCCCGCGGCACTGCGGGCTGAACTCCTTCATCCGCGGGAGGTCGGCGAGAACCGCCCACACCTGCTGCGGACTCGCGGCGATGTCGATCGTGGCTTCGAGGGTTCTGGACACGTCACTCCCGGTATGTAAGTGGTACTTAGGGTTACGGGCAGTTTCCGACCGTATCGTACGCAGGCCTGCACCGGAAGGGTAGCGGTCGATTTGCCTGGTTCCACGTCTCCCGTTCTCCGGGAAAATCGGCATGTCAGGTACATGCAGTCCGTATGCTGAGCGCGTCACCGAGTGGGACGATCGGAGGGGTGGGGCGCGGGGGCGCCCGGAGAGGTCGGAATCCTGCAGCGGTGGCCCGAATCCGTTGCAGCGCATTCAATCACGTATTTCGTCAGTATCGAGCGGTCTCCCAGCGCGGGTGGTCCGCGGACCGGTGCTGTCTGCAATCTCAGGAGGACCACGTGTCTTTGCGTCGTTCGTCGCTCGTACTCGCCATCGTCGGAGTGCTACTCATCGCAGCCGCAGCGCTGATCCGATTCGTCCTCGTCCCGTCGATGACGAAGATGCCCACCGAGATCGACAGCCGGTCGACCTACACGGGGAGCCTGCAGTCGTTCGACCCCAGCAAGTTCGCCCTCGGGGACGGCGTCGCGTTCACGGTCGCGCGGCACGTGGACGTCGACCACGTCGACGGCGACGTCGCGGTCATCACGAGCGTGTCCGAAACCCAGCGGCCCACCGGAGATTCCACGTCGTCCCACACCTACGCGCTCAGCCGGGTCGACTACACGCAGCAGTCGGCGCCCGAGGGTTTCGAGGTGGAGGACCAGAAGGGCGGAATGGTCTTCTCGCTGCCGATGAACCCCTCGCCGGACGGTAACACGCTGTACGACACCGTTACTCGCGAAGCCATTACGCTCGAGCACGTCGGGGACTCGGTCCTCGAGGGTCGTGACGTCTTCGAGTTGCGGGGCAATCTCACGGCGCCGATCGCCGACCCCGCGGTCCTGGCTCCAGCGCAGGCCGGCATCGCCGCGATGGCAGGAGTGGGTGACGGTTCGGTCCTTCCCAAGCAGACCCTCCAGGTCCTCGCGGGTGTCCTGCCGCCCGAGAAGGCGCAGCCGATCACCGCGGCGCTGGCGGCCCAGCCCGACCTCGTGCCCGTCGTGCTGACCGTCGACACCACGATCGACATGAACATCGACACCCGCTTCGGAAGCCCGCTGCGCTCCGTCCAGGATCAGACCACCGTGCTCAACATGAAGAACGGAGACGAGCTGATCCCGCTGCTCGACCTGTCCCGCGCAGTCGTGAGCACCGACGACGCATCGGTCGCGAACACGGCCTCCAAGCTGTCGTCGTCGGAGACGATGCTCGACATCGTCTCGAAGTGGCTGCCGCTGCTGCTCACCGTGATCGGTGTCGTGTTGATCGCCGTGGCGTTCCTGCGCCGCCGTCCGGAGCCTGCGACTCCGTCGGCGGGCGAGGTCGACGACGCGAGCGGCGACGTGCTGGAGGCCACGACTTCGTGAGCCTCCGTCGACCGGGAGGTTGTGCGCGATTTCTCCGAAAATTTCGCGCACAACCTCCCGCTCGATGTCTCAGACGGGAGCGCCTGCACGACGCAAGGCCTCCCGGACCCGCTCGACGAGGACCCCGGATCGCCGGTAGAGCAGGTCCGCGCCCACCCGGATGACCGTCCAACCCAGTTCCGGAAGCAGGGCATAGCGTTCGATGTCGCTCGTGCGCTGGGCAGGATCGGTCCAGTGGTGGCTGCCGTCGTACTCGACGAGCACCCGCCAGTGCGTCCAGCCCAGGTCCGCCCGCGCGACGAAGCGGTCACCGTCGAACACCTCGATCTGTGTCTCCGGGGCGGGCAATCCCGCACGGATCAACAGCAGCCGCGTGTGCGTCTCGGGAGGCGAGGCGGCGCCCCCGTCGACGAGGGTGAGTATCCGACCCAGGTCGCCGACGCCTCGGTCACCCCGATGGGTTGCTGCGACGTCCTGGATGGCGCGGACCGTCAATCCGGTTGCGTTGCAGAGTGCGTCGAGCATCTCGATGCACGCGGTCGTGGGACGGTGACGCCGTGCCAGGTCGTAGCCCGTCTGCGCCGGTGATGTCACGATCATTCCGTCGACCACACACGTCTCCACGTCCCGTGCAGTA
Organism: Rhodococcus sp. O3; assembly: GCF_048897285.1. NCBI lineage: Bacteria > Bacillati > Actinomycetota > Actinomycetes > Mycobacteriales > Nocardiaceae > Rhodococcus > Rhodococcus sp. O3. Next base: position 16,749 of record NZ_JBMBTE010000095.1, on the reverse strand, counting down.
CGCACCACGATGCCGGGCACCGACCGCACATGGCCGTCCCTGATCAGTTCCGCGGGCGCGTGTGGGTCGATCCACCGTGAGCCGTGCACCGCGGCCGCCGACAGTCCGGCCGGGATCCCGGTGCGGTCGGACCACATCCACGCGGCCTCCGCTCGCAGACGCGCCGTCGGCGCGATCCCCGGGCGGATGTACACGTCGCGATGCAGGCGAACGAAGTGCCGGTCGAGGCCGTACCGGGTGACGATCCCCGCGTCGAGGGCTTCCGAACCCCGGAAGGGCTCGTCCAAGTCGATCATGGTGCCCAGCGTGCGCGGCCGCGGACGTTCGCGAAACCCGCTGGGCGGCAAATGTGTACAACTTCGACGTTATCCACAGGCCTCCGGCGGACGAGAGGGAGGATATGCGCGAGATTCCCGAAGATCTCGCGCACAACCTCCCGCTCATCAGGTGCCGGAAACCGGGGGCTCGATCAGGACCTCCCGGCCGCGCAGCGGCTGGGAGCAGACGCTGCACTGCAAGACCGGATGGAAGTCCTTCCGGCACACCACGTGCCGGAAGAGGATCGCGGGACCCTCGGGTGCCCGGTACCACTGCTGACCCCAGTCGATCATCAGCGCGATGACAGGGAAGAACGCCTCACCCTTGGCGGTGAGGCCGTAGGTCACCCAATCCGGCCGCGTCGGGTTCGGTGACGTCTCCACAACCCCGAGGTCCTCGAGCCTGTGGAGTCGGTCGGCGACCATCGCCGGCGGCGCGCCGGTGCGTTCCGCCAGTTCGCCGAACCGGCGCGCGCCCAGGAACAACGCCCCGATCATCGCGGCCGACCACCGGTTTCCCAGCAGCTCCATGGTGTGCGGCAGCACCTGGGACGGTTGCCGCGCCGACGTGGACCGGCGACGGCCGATCGACGCCGGCACGCTGCGCGACCAGTCGGCACTCGGCCCGAGATCAGCCGACACGTCGTGCCGGTCGCAGGGTTCACCGCACGCGCGACAGGCCAGAACCGGTGTGAACGTCGCGCCGCAGGCAGCGTGCCGCATGGACGGCAGCACGTCGGCGGACTCGGGCGACCACGTCTGCTCCCATGCCCACATGCTCAGCAGCACCGGCCAGACGGCGAGTCCGCGCGGAGTGAGCGGGTACTCGAATCGGACGGGATGGTCCGAATAGCGCACCTTGTCGAGCAGGCCGAGCTCGGTCAGCCGGGTGAGCCGTTTCGACAGAACGGAGTTCGAGATGGAACCTTGTGCCATCCAGTCGCCGTAGCGCCGGCACCCCGCGACCGCGTGACGCAGGATCCACAGATTCCATTCGTCGCCGAGCACACCGAGGGTGACGGCGATCGCGTTGTCGCCGCCCTCGGCAAGCTCGGTGAACATTCGTTCGGCCACGTCAGCTGACTCTAGTGGTGCCGCTCCTGTGCTCGATCCGGTCCCGGTGCTGCGGCCGCCGTGCCGTAGCCGTTGCCGACGAATCGCGTGGTGGCTGCGGCGAACTCGGATTCGAGCCGGTCGACGATGGCCGCGACCGGCTCGACCGACTTGATGGTCTGCAGCCCCTGGCCGGCCGCCCACACATCCTTCCAGCGGGCGGGACCGTCGGATGCCGCATCGTAGGACCGCTCGGCACCGAAAACCAGGTTGTCGGGATCGAATCCGTTGGCGACCAGGCTCGGGCGCAGCCACGACGCGGGAGTGCCGGTGATGCCGGCGCTCACGATCAGATCGTCGGGACCGTGGTCGACGACCATTTGCTTGTATTCGGGTGCGGCCATGCTCTCGCCGGCGGCCAGGAAACGGGTGCCCATGTAGACGAGGTCGGCGCCCGCGGCGACTGCCCCGGCGATACCGGCCCCGTCGGTGATGGCCCCGCCGACGGTCACGATCCCGTCGAAGAACTCACGGACCGCGGAGATGAACGCGAAGGGGGACAGGTGACCGGTGTGGCCGCCCGCGCCGGCGGACACGCACGCGAGCCCGTCGACACCTGTCTCTGCGGCCTTGCGGGCGAGCGCGATGTTCACGACGTCTGCGATGACAGTTCCCCCGTACGACTTGACGACGTCGATCACCGGGGCTGGGGAGCCGAGGGCCGTGATCACGATGTCGGGCCGGTGTTCGGCGACGAGCCGCAGGTCGTCGGCGAGCCGTGTGTTGGTCCGGTGGGTGACGAGGTTCAGTGCCCACGGCGCCGGCGCGGTGCGGGACGATGCGAGGCGGTCGCGGATGGTGCCCATCCACTCGTCGAGGTCTGCGGTGGTGCGGCAGTTCGGGCTGGGGAAGGATCCCACGATGCCCGCCTCACAGGCGGCGACCACCAGGTCGGGGCCGGAGACGAGGAACATCGGTGCCGCCACGACCGGCAGGCGCAGATTCTCGAAGCGTGTCACCGGGCGGGATGCTGTTGTCATGGTCATCTTTCTGCTCAGTCCCGTCCGACGACGAAACTGACTGTGGTGGTGGTGCTTCCGCCGAAGTTGAGCATTCCGGCACGGGCAGCGCCGGGCACCTGGTAGTCGCCCGCCGTCCCGGTGACCTGCTTGTGGCAGTCCAGGAGCATACGCACACCGGTTGCGCCGACGGGATGTCCGCCGCCGAGCAGGCCGCCGCTCGGATTCATCGGAATGCGCCCGCCGATCTCGAGATCTCCGGATTCGATTGCGCGCCAGCTCTCGCCGGGTTCCGTGATACCGAAATGGTCGATCGCCATGTATTCGCTGGCGCTGAAGCAGTCGTGGGTCTCTATGAGGTCGAGGTCGTCGACCCCGCTGATGCCGGCGCGCGTGAAGGCATCCCCGATCGCGGCGGACACATGGGGGAACATCAGCGGCTCGTCGGCGCTGCGGGCGAGCTTCTCCTCGAGCAGCAGGCCGACGGTGCGGTGGCCCCAGCCGAGGATGCGCGAAAGGTCTTTCTGTTCGGCGGTTTCCGCGTGGGCGCGGCGGTACCGGTCCGATATCAGGACGACCGCGGCGCCACCGTCGGTGAGGGGACCGCAGTCGACCTTGTGCAACCGGCCCTCGACGACCGGGTTGGCGTCGGCGTCGTCGGTGAAGGACGCCGGACCGAACTTCCACCCGCGGGTCTGCGCGTTCGGATTGGAACGGGCGTTGCGGGTGTTCAGCTCGGCGATGCTCCACAGGTGCCGGGGATCCAGGCCGTACCGCTTGTCGTACTCGTCGGCGATGCGGCTGAACATGTAGGGCCACATGAACTTGGCATCCTGACCCTCGTGCCCGATCCAGGCAGCGCCGGACATGTTCTTCGCACCGAGGTCGCCGGGCACGTTCTTCTCGAGTTCGACGCCGACGACCAGGGCGCAGTCGTATCGCCCGGATTCGAGGTCGGCCATCGCCGCGAGGATCGCGAGGGATCCGGACGCGCAGGCGCCCTCGTGGCGGGTGGCCGGCACACCCCACAGATCGGGGAGGGTCGAGGCCGGCATCGCACCGAGGTGGCCCTGACCCGTGTACACCTGCGCGAATGCGTTCCCGACGTGGACGACGTCGATGTCGGCGATCGGGATGCTCGCGGCGTCGAGTGCACCGCGGGCGACTTCGGCGGTCAGTGCGTCGAGGTCGAGACCCTCCTTGGTGAGGTTTCGGGAGAAGTCGGACTGGTATCCGCCGGCGATCCACACCGGTTCAGGGCTCATGGGTCTCTGCTTTCGGGCTGTGTGAACTGCGATCGTTACTACAACTATAAGAGTTTGCGGGAAATGGGAAGTCCTCTTCCCTCGGGACGTGGATGTCGAGGGTGTCTTGACAACGGCACGTGTCGTTAGTCACTCTCTTAGTTGTAGAACGAAGGCGCGCCCCGACCCCCACGTCGGGATGCCGCGCCAGCCGATGCGAAAGGTGAACGCCATCATGGATATCGAGATCGTCGGACGACTGCTGTCGACCCTTCCCGAGGACGACGATCACCCCTACCGCACCGGCCCGTGGCGGCCGCAGACCACCGAATGGAAGGCCGACGATCTCGAGGTCGTCGAGGGGCAGGTCCCCACGGACCTGGACGGTGTGTACCTGCGCAACACCGAGAACCCGCTCCATCCGGCCGTGCAGAGATACCACCCGTTCGACGGTGACGGCATGATCCACGTCGTCGGTTTCCGGGACGGGAAGGCGTTCTACCGCAATCGTTTCGTCCGCACGGACGGCCTTCTCGCCGAGAACGAAGCCGGCCGTGCCCTGTGGGCGGGTGCCTCGGAAATGCCCGAGTGGGCCGAACGTGAGGACGGCTGGGGCGCGCGGCGGCGGATGAAGGACGCGTCGAGCACCGACGTCGTCGTCCATCGCGGGCGTGCTCTGACGAGCTTCTGGCAGTGCGGTGACCTGTACCGCCTCGATCCGTACTCGGCCCGTACGCTGGGCAAAGAGGACTGGAACGGGAGTTTCCCCTTCCACTGGGGCGTATCGGCGCATCCGAAGGTCGACGAAACGACCGGTGAAATGCTGTTCTTCAACTACAGCAAGGAGGCGCCGTACATGAAGTACGGCGTCGTCGACGAGAACAACGACCTCGTCCACTACGTCGACATCCCGCTCCCCGGTCCGCGCCTGCCGCACGACATGGCCTTCACCGAGAACTACGCGATCCTCAACGATCTGCCGTTGTTCTGGGATCCGCGGCTGCTCGAGCGCGGCGTCCACGCACCGAAGTTCCATCGCGACATGCCGGCCCGGTTCGCGGTCATCCCGCGTCGCGGGCAGCCGTCGGACATCAAGTGGTTCGAAGCCGACCCGACCTACGTCCTGCACTTCGCCAACGCCTACGAGGACGGCGACGAGATCGTGCTCGACGGCTTCTACCAAGGTGCCCCCGAACCTTCGCCCGAAGGGCTTACGGACCAGCAGCGGGCATTCCGGTTCCTCGCACTGGACTACCTGCAGACCCGGCTGCACCGCTGGCGTTTCAACCTCGTCACCGGAGCGGTGAAGGAAGAACCCCTCACCGACACGATCACCGAGTTCGGCATGATCAACGGTGCGCTCGGCGGACGCGAGCATCGCTACGTCTACGCGGCGACGGGTGAGCCGGGACGGTTCCTGTTCAACGGCCTGGTCAAGCACGACGTGCGCACCGGCGCCGAGGAGAGCTGGTCGTTCGGCGACGCCGTGTACGGCAGCGAGACGTCGATGGCTCCGCGTGTGGGCAGCACGTCGGAGGACGACGGATACCTCGTGACGCTCACCACCGATATGAACGACGACGCCTCCTACTGCCTGGTGTTCGACGCGGCGGCGGTCGGAGACGGACCGGTCTGCAAACTGCGCCTGCCCGAACGTATTTCGAGCGGAACACATTCCACGTGGGCGGCGGGCGAAGAACTCCGGCGCTGGCGCGCCGCCGACGACCCGGCACAGGCGATCGGCCTGTGAGCATCGTGAATCCGTTCTCCCCATAACCCAGTTCGCACAGTCGAGAAGGAAAGGTGGCACATGGCCCAGCCACGCCGAGGCCTGCATCCGAAAGAGCGCGTCGACGACTACGTCCGGCGCGGATGGTGGACGGATCGAACGCTTGACCAAGCGTTCCGCGAGCAGGTGAGCGCGCGCGGTGACGCCACCGCGATCGTCGACCCGGCCAACCGGGCCGACCTCGTCGGATCGCAGCCCCGGCGCCTCACGTGGAACGAACTCGAATCCGAGGTCGTCCACCTCGCGGCGCTGCTGCTCGACCACGGAATCGGTCGCGGTGATGTCGTCGGCGTGCAACTGCCCAATTCCGTCGAACTCGTCGAGGTGTACCTCGCAGCGTGGTCGATCGGTGCCGTCGTGTCGCCGCTGGCGATGCAGTATCGCGAACACGAGATCGTTACGATGTCGAACAAGGGCGGCTTCGCGACCCTGCTGACCGTGGAGAAGTTCGGTGACCGGCCGACCGCCGCGGAAGTCGTTGCGGTGCGGCACACGATTCCGTCCCTGCGGTCGGTCCTGACGATCGGTGCGGCCGAGGAGAATTCGGGAACCGCCGACGCGCACATCGTCCCGGGTCCGGCCTCGGACACCGACAGGGGACGGGTCGAGGCGCTGCGTACCGCGGACCCGAACGATCCCAACGACTGCGTCACGATCTGCTGGACGTCCGGCACCGAGGGCGAACCGAAGGGGGTACAGCGGACCCACTACGACTGGCTCGCCTTCTCGATCGCGACGATCGACGCACCCCGCGTCGTGGCCGACGACGTGCTGCTCAACCCGTTCCCCATGATCAACATGGCGGGCATCAACGGCATGCTGCTGCCGTGGCTCGTCATGGGGGCGACGCTCGTGCAACACCATCCCTTCGACGCGCCCACCTTCTTCCGGCAGATCGCGGTCGAGCGCGTGACCTACACGATCGCGCCGCCGGCGCTGATGTGGATGCTCTTGAACAACGAGGACCTGCTCGCGAAGATCGACCTGTCCAGCCTGACCCGGATCGGTTCGGGTTCGGCGCCGCTGCAACCGGCGATGGTGCGCGGGTGGCAGGAACGGTTCGGGCTCAGCGTCATCAACTTCTTCGGCTCCAACGAGGGTGTATCGCTGCTGTCGAGTCCCGAGGACTTCCCCGACCCCGACATCCGAGCGCAGTTCTTCCCCCGCTACGGAGCCGACGGCATCCGGTGGTCGTCGAGGTTCGCCGAACGCGTCGGCGTCAAGCTCGTCGACCTCACGACCGGTGAGGAGATCACCGAACCGGGTCGGCCCGGCGAACTCCGGATCGCGGGCCCCGCCGTCTTCCCCGGATACATCGGGGGAGCGGACCTCCCCAGTCCGTTCGACGACGACGGATACCTGAAGACCGGCGACATCTTCGAGATCGCCGGCGACCGGAACCAGTACCTGCGCTACGTCGACCGCAGCAAGGACCTGATCATCCGTGGCGGCATGAACATCGCACCGGTCGAACTCGAAGGCATCATCGCCGAACACCCGGCGGTGGCGGAGGTCGCCGTCGTCGGTGATCCCGACACCGTGCTCGGCGAGAAGGTGGCCGCGGTCGTCGTGTGCCGTGCCGGTGCATCGCTGACCCTCGACGAACTGGTGGCGTTCCTGAAGGAACGGAAGATCGCCTCGTTCAAGCTTCCCGAGCGCCTCGAGGTCCGAGAGGTGCTTCCCCGCAACGCCGTCGGAAAGCTCCTCAAGCGTGAACTTCGGCGGACACCCACGTCCGTCGACTGAGTCCCGCACCATCCCTCTGTTCCCGAAGTGGAGATCCCTTGTCCCAGTTCAACTCGGACGTCTTCGTCTACGACGCGGTCCGGACACCCAAGGGTCGCGTCCGGCGCGGCGGCGGAACCCTGGCCGACGTGCCCGCATACGAACTTCTCGCGACGCTGCTGCGCGCCCTGCAGGCGAGGGGACTCGACGCCGAGCGGGTCGACGACATCGTCATCGGCACCAGCACGGCTGCCGGTGACCAGGGCGGCGACGTCGCCCGTGCCGCCGCCCTGTGGGCGCAGTGGCCCGACACGGTTCCGGGTGGGGTGGTGTCGCGGCTGTGCTGCTCCGGTCTCGATGCGATCGGCACCGCCGCAGCCAAGGTGGCGTCCGGCATGCACGACGTCGTCGTCGCGGGCGGGGTCGAGTCCATGTCGCGGGTGCCGATGTTGGCCGACAAACCCGCGTTCGCCTACGAGGGTCCGCTGCAGGACGTCACCGGCTACGTGACCATCGGCGTCGCGGCGGACCTGACCGCGGCCGACGCGGGCTTCACCCGCGAGGATCTCGACCGCTACGCCGTGACGTCGCATCAGCGTTCCGCCGCGGCGACATTCGCGTCGATCGTCCCGGTCACGTCCGGCGACACCGTTGTGCTGGGCCGCGACGAAGGAGCGCGCGCCGACGCAAACCTCGACGGATTCGCCTCCCTCGGAACGCTGTTCGGGGAAGATCCGTCCTGGGAACGCGTCGCGCGGCAGCTACCCGATTCGCTCCGGCCCGCAGGCGGCCTGCACACGCTGGGAACCGCGCCGCAACTGGCCGACGGGGCGTCGGCCCTCGTCCTCGGATCCGGGCGCTCCCGGGCCGCCACGGGCACGGCCCCGATCGGGCGGATCGTCGCGGTGACCCAGACGGCGGTGCGCTCGCCACGACTGACCGCGGGCGTGACCGCGGCCCGCGCCGCATTGGATCGGGCAGGGATCACGGCCGCGCACCTGGATGTCGTCGAGGCCAACGAATCGTTCGCGGTGTCGCCGCTGCTCGTCGCCCGGGAACTCGGCGTCGACCCCGCGCGCATCAATCCGAACGGCGGCGCCGTCGCGACGGGACATCCGCTGGGTGCGAGCGGCGGGATGCTGCTCGCGAACGCCCTGGACGAGCTGGACCGGACCGACGGGGAGTTCGCCCTGCTCGTGATTCCGGGTGGTCTCGGGCTCGGGGCGGCGGTCGTCGTGCAGCGGGTGTGAGGGGGCCGGGCCGGATCAGCGGGTGAGCCGGAGGAACGCGCCGAGCTCGGCCAGCCCCTCCGGCGTGCTCGGCAGATACCGGGTCAGGGCGGGGGAGTGCACGACGACCGCGTGCCATTTCCCGCGTGAGAGCGCGACGTTGAGCCGATTGCGGGACAACAGGAACGACATGCCGCGCGGGACGTCCTCGTGCGCCGATGCGGTCATCGACACGAACACCACGGCCGCCTGACGTCCCTGGAACCGGTCGACCGTTCCCACGTCGACCCGGTCCAGACCTGCCGCGGCCAGCCGCTCACGGATCGCGATCACCTGCGCGTTGTACGGCGCGACCACCAGGACATCGCCCTGGTCGAGCGGGCGGGTGCCGTCGAACGAGTTCGGGTCGCGCCAGGGTGTGCCCAGCAGGCCCAGGATGCGCCGGGTGATCTCGTCCGCTTCCTCCGGCGATTCGGTCGAGTTGCCGTGATGCTCGACCAGGACGGTGCTCACGCCGGGCGGTACCCCGTCGAGCGACCGTGCGGCCGTGACGTTCTCCTGGGAGAGCAGGCGACCCTCGTACGACAGGTCCGACACCCGAGCACACAGCGCCGGGTGCATACGCCATGTGCGGGACAGGAAGTAGCCGCGGTCGGCGGGTAGTGCGCCATGCCCCTCGGCGAGCCATCCGAGTGCCGAGGTGTCCGCCGGCTCCGGATGGGTGCCCTGGCTGACCTGGGGGAGTTGTTGAGGGTCGCCCAGCAGCAACAACTTTCGCGCGGCCTGTGCGACCGCGACCGTGTTCGCCAGGCAGAACTGCCCGGCCTCGTCGATCACGAGCAGGTCGAGACCGCCGGGCTCGAAGCACGACAGGTTCGTGAAATCCCATGCCGTTCCGCCGACGACGCAGCCGTCGACGGCGTGGTCGAGGAACCCGGCCAGGGCCTTGGCGTCGGGGAACGCGGTCCAGGCGGGATCGGTCTTCCTCGGTTTGGCCTTCGCGACGGCATCACCCGGGACGCCGGCGTCGATGATCCCGTCGAGCATGTTCTCGATCACCGAATGTGATTGTGCGACAACGCCGATCCGCCATCCGTGCCGGAGCACGAGGGTGGCGACGACGCGTGCGCCCGTGTAGGTCTTTCCGGTGCCGGGCGGACCCTGCACCGCGACATACGAATCGTCGAGGTCGAGGAGTGCGGCGGTGATCGCGGCGGCGTGGTCGCCGTCGACCACCGGGGGCAGGCCGGCATTCGACCGGGTGCGGGGCGGGATCCGGCGCAGCACGTCGACCGCCGCCGTGACCGGCGGTTGCGGCAGCGCTCCGCACATCTGGTCGGCGGCCGCGACGATCGCTGCTTCGATGCTCGTCGTCCGGATCGGCGGCCCGGGGGTGATCGCCATCGGCAGCTGCGTGTACTCGTCGCAATCCGTGGACAGCGTCTCCTCCACGACCAGCACGTCGTGGAAACGGTCGTCCGTCGTGCGGGTGACGACCGTGCCGGTGCTCCAGCCGCGGGTTCCGGGGCCCCCATCGAGCAGTCCGTCCGGTACCGGAATGTCGTAGAGCAGGTACACCGTGGTTCCCGGTCCGACGGTGCTGCCGGTTCCGAATTCGCCGACGAACCTGATGTTGCGGCGCAGTTTCCGTTGCCGCGGTGTGGCCTTGTGCCAGTCGTCGAGGAGCGTCACCGACGCCGCGACCAGCGTGTCGCGGGTGTCCGACCATTCGTCGGCGGGATCGGACAGCCGGTCGAAATGTGCCCACCAGAACGGTTTCCGCTCGCGGCGGTGGTATCCGAGCGACGCGGCCATCAGCGCCGCTGCCTGCTGTTCGGCGGTGCGGTCCGCATGCGTTGCGGAACCGGCGAACTCGCGCAGGGCCGTTTCGAGGGGATCGGGTTCCGTCTCCTCGACTTCGGTCACCGCGACGGGGTCGGTGGTCGCGACACCGTGTTCGTCGGCGCGCGCGAGCAGCCAGTCCCGCAACAGCATCGTCGAGACGCAGTCGTCCTTGTTGTACGCGGCGATGCCCGCCAGCACTTCCGCAGCGGCGGTGTCGTCGCCGGCGTCCCGATGGTCGCAGTAGTCGGCGTACGCGACGACGGAGGTGGCCGCGTCGGTGACGTCGCCGTCGCGCTTCGTCGTGTACAGCGGTTCGAGTTTCTTGATGCTGTACGACGGCGCACCGATCCGCAGCGACGCCCGCACCACCGGGTAGAGGTCGACGAGAACACCCGCGCGCAGCAGGTCGTCGACGATCTCCTCGCCGACCCCGTGCCTCCCGGCGAGCCGCAGCAGTGCCGACTTCTCGTAGGCCGCGTAGTGGTAGACGTGCATGTTCGGGTACTGCCGCCGCCGGTCCGTCAGGTAGTCGAGGAACGCGGTGAACGCGCGTCGTTCCTCGGCTCGATCATGGGCCCAGAACGGCCGGAACACCGGTTCCTGCGCGGTCCCTTCGACGACGCCGAACAGGTACTCGAGCCCCCAGTCCGAGCTGTCGTCCCTGCACCACAGCGGATCCCCTTCGAAATCGAAGAAGATGTCCCCGGCATCCGGTTTCGGCAGTGCGCCGAGACTGTTCGGGGCGAACACCTCCACATACGCCGAGCCCGTTCGCTCCTGCTCCAGCTGGGCGAGGGCCTGCGCGCGCAGCGACGCATAGGTGCGTGCGGCGATACCCGGGACCGCGTCCTCGCGGGCGGCGAGTTCGTCGACGGTGGTGATGCCTCCGGCGATGAGCCGGGCCCGCTGCGTCGCCCGCATCCCGGCGACGAGCAGCAGATCCCGGCTCGACGTCACCTCGGGCTCGCACGCCGCGCAGCGCCCGCACGCGATGTGCCCGGTACCGCCCCAGGCCACCGGTGCACCCGCGCGGTGGTGGTCGTCGAGGAGTTCCTGCAGGTGGGCGCGGTGCAGCGCGAACACCGGAACGATGTCCGCGACCGGATGCGCCGAGTCGGTCCCGTCGCCCAGCAGCAGATGCGCGTGGGACGACACCGGGACACCCGCGGCGGCGAGCGCATCCGCGTACGCCGCCACCTGCAGCAGCGCCGGGATCTTCGTGTGCCGCGACAGTTTCGTGTCGTAGACCGCGTAGGTGTCGCCGTCACGGACGAGGAAGTCGCAGAAGCCGACGAACCGGCCGTCGAAGAAGGTGCCCTGGTAGACGACGTCCATCCCGGCGCGGAGGGCGTCGAGTGTCGCGGCGGCCGCTGCCGCGTAGCCGTCGGTGGTGTGTTCCGGGCGCGACATGATCGCGACCCCGGCACCGAAACGCTCCTGGAAGTCCCACAGCGCGCGTTGCTCGTGCGCATCGCCGAGCGCGAAGGCCCGCTCGAGCATCGGGTCGGGGACCGTGTCGGACTGCGTACCCCGGCCCAGCGCCGCATCGAGCGCCCGGAGCAGGGAGAACTCGCAGGTTGCGGCGTGGGCGAGGTCGCCTGCGCTGTACACCAGCGTGTCGTCGAGCAGGAACATCAGCGAGTTCCGGGGTGCCGGGTTCCGGGGTGCTGAGTTCCGGGGTGCTGAGTTCCGGGGTGCTGAGTTCCGGGGTACAGCGGTCGCATGAGTCGACTATCTCAGACGCATCGCCTTTCCGTAGCCACCGCTCCGCCCTCGACGCCGAGCGCAGTGCGACTGAGCAGAACCAGGGCCCACGGTCCGATCACCCACACCGGCCACGGGTAGATCAGTGCGCCGACCGCGAGCGAGACGATGGCCCAGATCGCGAGGTTCAGAACACCGACGGCGAGCCACGCCGACCATTCGATGCGCTGGTGCAGCGGAAGCCTGTGCACGTAGTCCCGCAGCGGGCGCCGGGGCGGGGCCGGGGGCGCCGGGGCGGGAAGGTCGGCGAGAACCTGCCGCGCCTGGTCCTCGGTGACGGCCCGGTAGACCTGCGCGACGCGTTCGTCGAACTCGGTCAGGGTCAGGCGGCCCGCGCCGACATGGGTGCCCAGGATCTCGACGAACCGTTCGCGGTCGGCGTCGGAGATGCGGAGGCCGGAGATGTGGGTTTCGGGGGCGAGTGCGTCCATCGGGATCCCTCCCAGGATCTTCCATTGTGGAATGTCGCGTAAACCAGCATGCGATATGCCACAGTGGAATGTCAACCCCTCGGCAGAAGGAACCCGCGATGACAGCCCGACCCCTCAATGCGACCGCGGCGTCGCTGCTCGGATTCCTGCACGAGGGCCCGAAGACCGGATGGGACCTGGTCGCGACCGCGCAGGACCGCATCGGCAAGTTCTGGTCCCTGACGACCAGCCAGGTGTACCGGGAACTCGCGGCGATGGAGACCGCGGGCTTGATCGTGGCGGGAGAGAAGGGCCCGCGCGACCGCAAGCCCTACTCCCTCACGGACGCCGGCCGTCGCGCCTTCGCGGACTGGATCGTCCGGGAACCCGGCCCCGAGAACATCCGGTACCCACTGCTGCTGACCGTCGCCTTCGGCGGCCATCTGCCGCCCGAGCGCCTCGCGGAGATGCTCGCCACCCACCGCGTTGCCCACGAACAACGCCTCGCCGAATACGAAGAACTCGCCGCGCTCGACGGAGTCGACCCCTACTTCGGGGCGACCCTCGACTTCGGCGTGCTCTACGAACGCGCGGTGCTCGACTGGTTCGACCGCGTCGGGGACCGCCTGACCGGCCCGAACCCGAAAGGCGACACCCCGAGCGAGGACGGCGTCCACAATGACCTCGAAGCCCACAACGACCTCGAACGCGAATCCGGGAGGTAGCAGTGGCCGGTGAGGTCGTCGTCGGAATCGGACCCGTCACCCCGGACGAGGTGGTGCAGGTCGCGCGCGGTGACGCGTCGGTCCGATTGTCCGACGAGGCGCTCACCGCGATCGCCGACGGCCGCGCCCTCGTGGATGCGCTGGCCCGCGGCTCCCGGCCGGTGTACGGCATCTCCACCGGCTTCGGTGCCCTCGCCGTCCGGCACATCCCCACCGAGGACCGGGCTCGGCTGCAGCGCAGCGTCGTGCGCTCACATGCCGCGGGCACGGGCCCCGAGATCGAGCGGGAGGTGGTTCGGGCGATGATGCTGCTGCGCCTGTCCACCCTCGCGACGGGACGCACCGGCGTCCGGGTCGACACCGCCGTCGCGTACGCGGCCATGCTCGATGCGGGCATCACCCCGATCGTTCCGGAGCACGGCAGTCTCGGCTGTTCCGGCGACCTGGCGCCTCTCGCGCACGTCGCGCTGGCGCTGACCGGGGAAGGCACGGTTCGCGACCGCGCCGGTGTCGTTCTGCCGGCGGTGGAGGCGCTCGCCGAGGCGGGGTGCGTGCCGGTCGTTCTCGCCGAGAAGGAAGGTCTAGCGCTGATCAACGGCACCGACGGAATGCTCGGCATGCTCGTGCTCGCGTGCCGCGATCTCGCCGATCTGCTGCGGCTCGCCGACATCGCTGCGGCCATGAGCGTCGAAGCGCTGCTCGGGACCGACCGGGTCTTCGCCGCCGACCTGATCGCGCTGCGTCCGCACCCCGGTCAGGCGACTGCGGCGGCGAACATGACCCGGCTGCTCGCCGGCTCCGGGATCGTCGCCAGCCACCGCACCGACGACTGCCCGATCGTTCAGGACGCGTACTCGCTGCGCTGCGCACCGCAGGTCGCCGGCGCGGCCCGCGACACCCTCTCCCACGCCGAACAGGTCGCGAACCGCGAATTGTGCTCGGCCATAGACAATCCGGTCGTCACCGCCGACGGCCGGATCGAATCGAACGGCAACTTCCACGGCGCCCCGCTCGGCTACGTCCTCGATTTCCTCGCGATCGCCGTCGCCGATGTCGCGAGCATGAGCGAACGTCGCACGGACCGGTTGCTCGACGTCGCGCGCAACCACGGCCTGCCGCCGTTCCTCGCCGACGACCCCGGGGTCGACAGCGGCCACATGATCGCGCAGTACACGCAGGCCGGAATCGTCACGGAGCTGAAAAGGCTTGCGGCACCGTCGAGCGTCGACTCGATTCCGTCGTCGGCGATGCAGGAGGACCACGTGTCGATGGGGTGGTCCGCCGCCCGCAAACTGCGCCGCGCCCTGGACGGACTGACGCGGGTGCTGTCGATCGAATTGCTCACCGCTGCACGAGCACTGGACCTTCGTTCCCCGTTGACCCCGGCTCCGGGCACCGCCGCGGTCCGGGATGCGTTGCGTCGCCGCGTGCCCGGACCCGGCACGGACCGGCACCTCGCACCGGAGATCGACGAGGCGGTGGCCATGGCCGCGTCGGGTGAACTCGTCGCCGCGGCCGAGGCGGTCGTCGGCTCGTTGCCGTGACGGTCGACGCCCTCACGATCCTCCAGCGACGCTCATCGCAGGGGATCGAAATGACGTAGAAGCGGCTCCGGAATACCGGTCGTCATCAGCTCCGCGAGCAACCGGCCGGTCAGCGGACCGAGCGCGACCCCCCACATGCCGTGCCCGCCCGCGACGAACACCCGCGGCGACAGGGTTTCGCCGATCAGCGGCAGGCCGTCCGCCGTGCACGGACGCGACCCCACCCACTCCTCTTTCGTTGCGGACCAATCGATTCCGCTGAGCAACGGGCGGGTGGCATCGATGATCGCCTGCACCCGCCGCGGATCGAACGGGGCGTCGGGGCTGCGGAACTCCATCATCCCGGCGATCCGCAGCCGGTCGTGCAGCGGTGTGCACGCGACCCGCTGGGTCGGAAAATAGATCGGATTCTTGGGCAGTTCCGCCGGGCGGACGCTGAAGCTGTAGCCGCGACCGGCCTGCACGATCGTCCGCACCCCGAAGGGTCGCGCCAGATCGCCGAGCCGCGCGCCGGTCGCGAGCACCACCGCGTCCGCCGAGTATGCCTGCCCGTCCGGGCCGGTGACCTCCACGGACTCCGCGCGCGCACGTACCGACCCGGCGTCGAACCCTTCGACGATCTCACCGCCGCGGTCGCGCACGGAGTCGGCCAGGCCCGCGAGGAAACGGGGTGGATCGATGAACCGCTGCCCCCGGATCAGCACCCCCACCCGCACAGCCTCGCCGAGCAGCGGCTCGAGCGACCGCACGGTGTCACGATCGAGAAGTTCGTAGTCGACCTCGCCGCCGGCGGCCCGCACGTGCTCGAATTCGTCGAGCAGGCCCTGCCGGTCCGACTCGGACACGAACGCGGCCAGGAACGGATCGGCGGTGCGGGTCTGCTCGGTGAGCCCGCCGCGGATCAGGTCGTCGTAGGCGTCCAGCGCGACCCGGTCGGCCTGCGCGAACACCGCCATCGAGGCACGCCAGCGACCGGGCGTGCAGTTGCGGGCGAAACCGGCGAGGAACCGTAGCAACCGCAGGTCGGTGGTCGGCGGCACGTACACCGGCGACGACGGAGTCAGCGCCGACCGCAGTCCGTAGCGCAGCACCGACGGCTCGGGCAGCGGCAGCGTCAACGCCGGAGCCAACCATCCCGCGTTGCCCCACGAGGCATCCGCGGCGACACCCTTGCGGTCGAGCACCGTCACCGCGACCTCGCGCTCCTGCAGGAACCAGGCGGTGGACAGTCCGACGACACCGGCACCGACGACGATCACCCGACGAACGGTCATGACGCACTCCCGTATCCGAAATGCCCCATCCGTTTCCATCATGCACGCGTGTGCGCGACCGGGGCGGTGAACATCGGCCCGGATCCCGGGTCGCGGTTCTAGGGAGCGCCTGGGGGTCTTCCGGTCACGATCCGGTGCACGAGCCGCGCCGCGGTGCGCGCCGTCCGGTTGTCGATGTCGAAGGCCGGGTTGAGTTCGGCGACCTCGGCGACGGCGAGCCGGCCGCTGCGCGCCACCAGATCGCACACGTGCTGGACCACCTCGAGCGGAACCCCGTACGCGGCGGGGGCGCTGACACCCGGCGCGATCGCGGCGGGGAGGACGTCCAGGTCGACGGTCAGGTGGACCAGGTCCACCGTCGCCAGGAACTCGCCGACGAACGTCTCGACATCGGGCAGATGCGCGATGCGGCACTCGTCGTCGAGCAGGTATCGCACCCCGAGTTCGGAGGCGGCCGTGAACAGCGCGGACGTGTTGCTCGACTGCGCGATCCCCACCACCGCATACCGCAGATCCCGACCCCGCGACTTCTCCGCGCGCGCCATCTGCAGGAACGGGGTGCCCGAACTCGGTGTCGCGTCGGACCGCAGGTCGAAGTGTGCGTCGAGGTTCAGCACGCCGCAGCGCGCGCCGTCCCGCACGGCCGCGCTGCCCGCGATGCCCAGGTAGGTGCCGTATGCGACCTCGTGCCCGCCCCCGAGGATCGTGACGGGGTGTCCGTGGTCGAGCAGCGCGGTCACCGCGGCGCCGAGGCGGCGCTGTGCTCCCTCGAGGTCGCCGCCGGAGACGACCACGTCGCCCGCGTCGTACA
>NZ_JBMBTE010000094.1:0-19377 GCF_048897285.1 Rhodococcus sp. O3 | reverse complement strand
ACCCCGGCCGGACCGGGTACGGCTGCTCGTCCTCGCCGACGTGTCGCTGTCGGTGCGGCCGGTCACCGCGTTCACGCTCCGGCTCGCCCAGGCCATGCACGGCCGGGCGCACCGGTGCCGCGTCGTCGCGTTCGTCGACCGGCCCGTCGAGGTGACACAGCAACTGCTCGCCGGTGGCGGCGACGGTGCGCTGGCACGGGTGCTGGCGCATCCGGCGGTGGACCTCGAGGCGTCGAGCGACTACGGACGGGTCTTCGACGAAATGCTCACCGACCACGCCGGTCTCCTCGATGCACGCACCTCGGTGCTCGTCGTCGGCGACGGTCGCTGCAACGGCCTGCCCGCGCGTGCCGACCGCCTCGCGGACCTGCGCCGCCGCGTGCACCGCCTGGCCTGGATCACCCCGGAACCGGAACGGTACTGGCAGCAGGCGACGTGCGCGATGCCCGACTACGCGGAGGCGTGCGACCGGGTCGTGGTCGCCCGCGACGGCGCGCAACTGCTCGACCGCGCCGCCGAACTCGGCCACGCTCTCCGCTGACCCCGCCGCGTTCCGGGTGAATGTGCCCCTCATCCGGTTTCGGGTACGGGGGACCGGTCCGGGCGATACGGTGCAGGCAAACCGTGGCACACCAGTTGGGCGGGGGGAATTGCGATGACCGACCGCACAGTGGCCGAGCGAGCGGAGTCACTGCGGAACGACCTCGGTGCACTCGACCGGCGGGTGGGCGACCTCGTCGAGTCGCTCGAGGTGTTCGACCGGGAGGACATGCACGGGGCCGGCGAGTCCGCCCGGCGGGAGATGCTGGACCTGCTCAGCGACGCCCGTCTCGATCTGCACGCCGCCCGCGACCACATCGGGAGGCTGGTCCGGTACGCCTCCAAGTTCGATCTGTGAGCGTGCGCGCCGAACCGCCCCGGCGACCGCCCGGCCGCTGTTAGCGTCGAACGGGTGAGGACGCCAGCCGAGGTCCGCCCGGGTGTCCGGGCAGCAATCGCCGCGGTGGCCGCCGTCGGAGTGCTCGGAGCGTGCACGTCGGCGGTGGGCGACGCGCAGGACACCTCCGCGGCATGCACCGCGGCACCGAACGGCACACCGCTCACGGCACCACCGGCACCGCCGGAGACCGATCGCGACCTGTCCACCAACCCGGAGATCGCCACCGGCTATCGCGACGGGATGGTCGCGGTGAATGCCGGAGAGTTCGCGGTCTCGACCGCCAATCCGATTTCGACCGAGGCGGCGTGCGAGGTGCTCCGCGACGGTGGCACCGCAGCGGACGCGCTGGTCGTCGCCCAGACCGTGCTCGGTCTGGTGGAGCCGCAGTCCTCGGGTATCGGGGGCGGCGCGTTCCTGATGTACTTCGACGCCGCGACCGGGCAGGTCCAGGCGTACGACGGCCGGGAGACCGCACCGGCATCGGCCACCGAGAACTATCTGCGCTGGATCAGCGACACCGACCGCACCGAACCGCAGCCCGACGCCCGCGCCAGCGGCCGTTCCATCGGCGTGCCCGGCGTGCTCCGGATGCTCGAGGACGTCCATCGCGACCACGGAAACACCGACTGGGCACAGCTTTTCGAACCCGCGGTGACGCTTGCCGACGACGGCATCGAGATCAGCGATCGGCTCGCGCAGTCGATCGCGGACTCCGCCGCCGACCTCGCCCGGGACGAGGCGGCCGCCGCGTACTTCCTCGAAGCGGACGGCGCTCCCAAGACCGAAGGCACCGTGCTGACCAATCCGGCGATGAGCAAGACCCTCGGGGCCATCGCCGCCGGTGGGGCGGACGCCTTCTACACCGGTGCCATCGCGACCGGGATCGTCGACGCCGTCGACACGACCTCAGGCGGGCGGACCCCCGGAGAGATGACCGTCGACGACCTCGCCGGGTACCGCGCGAAGCAGCGGACCGCGCTGTGCACCCCCTACCGGTCCTACGAGATCTGCGGGATGCCGAACCCGTCGTCCGGCGGCATCGCGGTCGCCGCGACCCTCGGCATCCTCGAGAACTTCGATCTGTCGGCGTTCCCGCCGGCCGACGTCGACGCGAACGGCGGTGTCCCGGACGCGGAGGCCGTCCACCTGATCGCCGAGGCCGAACGGCTCGCGTACGCGGATCGCGACAAGTACGTCGCGGACTCCGATTTCGTGCCGCTGCCCGGTGGCTCACCCGAGACCCTGCTCGACGAGACCTACCTGAAGGGGCGCGCCGCGCTGATCGACCCGAACCGCAGCATGGGCACCGCCCAGCCCGGGGACTTCGGGCCCGTCCCGATCGGGGCACCACCGCAGGTTCCCGAGCACGGCACCAGTCACATCTCCGTCGCCGACCGCTACGGGAACGTCGCCGCGATGACCACGACCATCGAATCGGCGTTCGGCTCGTTCCACATGGTCGACGGATTCCTGCTGAACAACCAGCTCACCGACTTCGCGGCCGAGCCGGTCGACGAGACCGGCACGCCGGTCGCGAATCGGGTGGAGCCCGGCAAGCGACCGCGCAGTTCGATGTCGCCGACCCTCGTGTTCGAGCGCACCCCCGACGGCGCCCGCGGCACCCCGGTGCTCGTGACCGGCTCACCCGGCGGCTCGGTGATCATCCAGTTCGTGGTGAAGACCCTGGTGAACATGCTCGACTGGGGTCTGGACCCGCAGCAGGCGGTGTCCGCCGTCTCGTTCGGCGCCGCGAACACCCCGGTCACCGGTGTCGGTGGGGAACATCCCGCGATCGACGGGTCCGACGACGGGGCCCACGACCCGCTCGTCGCCGCCCTGCGTGAACGCGGGCACCAGGTGTCGGTCGCGCCCCAGTCCAGCGGACTCAGCGCGCTGTGGCATACGGACACCGGCTGGGTCGGCGGTGCGGACCCGCGCCGCGAAGGCGTGGTGATGGGTGCCCAGGGATGAAGCCGGCACCACCCGGGTGGCCGGGAGGCTGCCGCGACCCGGCGCTCTACGTGCAGGTACCGGCCTATCGGGATCGGGAACTCGGGCCCACTCTGCGGGACCTGTATGCGCAGGCAGCGCACCCCGAGCGGCTGCGGGTCCGGGTCATGTGGCAGCGGACCGAGGACGAAGTGCTGCCCGACGACGTCGTGGCGCTTCCCGGGCTGGAGATCGACGAGATCGCGGCGAGCAGGAGTGAGGGCTGTAACTGGGCTCGCCGACGATTGCAGGGTGCGTGGAAGGGTGAGCCCTACACCCTGCTGATCGACTCCCACCACCGATTCGCCGCCGGCTGGGACGACACGGCGGTGGGGATGCTGGAAGGACTGCGCTCATCCGGGATCGCGAAGCCGATTCTCACGGGGTATCTGCCTGCGTACAGTCCCGACGACGACCGCTGCCGGGCGATGCGCCCCCTCCGGATCTATCCGTACCTGCGCGACCGAGGTGTGCTCACCCGGCTGCGGGGTGCGGCAATGGTGGGCTTCCCGGATCTCGTGGCCCCCGCACCCGCGGACTTCGCGTCCCTGCACTTCCTGCTCACCGACGGCGGGTACAACGAGGAAGTGCGGTTCGACCCCGGGGTGTACTTCTTCGGCGACGAAGTGCTCACCAGTGTCCGGGCTTTCGCGGCCGGATATCGACTCTTCCACCCCCACCGGGTGATCGGTTGGCACGCGTACGAACGCGACACCCGGCGGACGCACTGGTCCGACCACGGCGGATACGACGAACGTCAGGAGCGATCGCTCGAGGCACTTCGGCGCTACCTCACCGGTGACGGCGAGGTCTCGCCTGCGGACGTCTCCGCATTCGAATCACACGTCAACCTGACTCTGGTGACGTCATGATCGACACCGCTGTCACGCTTCACCCGGGAACGGTGACGTGCGTCGACGAGTTTCTCGACGCCGGCGAGTGCGCCCTCATCTACGACGATCTCCGGTTCACCTATTGGCGGCCGAGTTCGGTGCTCCGCCGCGACGCCGAGGGGCGGCGATTCACCGGTCTTTCGATCGATCGCACCAGTTCGACCACCGACGAGACCTGGCTGAGCGACGAAGCGCGCGAACTGCTGAGGCGGGTCGAGAGGAGGCTGGCCGGCGACTTCGGTGTTCCCGCCGATCATTTCGAACCCTGGCAGATCGTACGGTACCGGGCGGGAGAGCGATTCGAGGAGCACCACGACAGCGGCTTCTTCTCCGGTGACCGGTGGGGTGAACGTTCGGTGTCCGTGCTGATCTACCTCAGTGACTCGCAGTCGGGGGGAAGCACCTGGTTTCCGGTCCTCCGAGAACGATTCCGGCCGCACGCGGGGAGATTGCTCGCCTGGCCGAATCTCCTGCCGGACGGATCCGTCGATCAGCGGATGCGCCACACCGGGCGGCCTGCCCGGCGAGTCAAGACGATCCTGACCACGTGGGTGCGTGAGGCGCCGACGACGAATCCCGCCGAGTGAGAGGTAGAGCCGTGGCTGTGTCGGACCGAGAACGTCGCGTAGTTCAGCAGATCATCAGGGAACACGGTCCGACCCTGGACCTGATCGCACATCCGGAGGTCATGGTCGAGATCATCCGTAAATGGGCATTCGACCTGGTCGAAGTACCCGATGGCGGTCTGCCGGGCGGTGTGGGTCCGGTGAATCCCCCGACGAGCCACGTCGAAGGCCCGGAACTGGAGGACGTTCTCAAGGCGATCCTGGCGGTGGGACGGAAGGTCGACAAGATCAGCCGCAAGCTCGGCGACTGAGCCCGACGCACCACCGCTCCCGACTCCGCCGGTACCTACCCGATCGGGTAGGTACCGGACCTACCCGTCGACCCGGTGCCCCGGCCGCCCACCCGGCCTACGCTCGAAGGACCGTAAGCTGGATCACACGCCGCAATCGCCGGGGACGTCAGGAGTGCTGCAGTGGCCGTCGCCATACCGGAACGTCGAACCGAATCGGGGAACGCCGGAAGGGAGACGCCGACGCTGGCGAAGTTCCACGCCCCCGAGATCGTGTTCGGTGCCGGATCCCTCGCCGAGGCCGCACACGCGACCGCGCGTCTCGGCGGCAGCCGGCCGATGCTCGTCACCGACCCGGGACTCGTCGAGGCCGGATGGGTCGACGAACTGCGCCACCACCTGGACGAACAGGGCCTGGTCCCGGTCGTGTGGAGCGAGCTGACGCCGAATCCGAAGGACTTCGAGGTCGCCGCCGGTCACGAGCTCTACCGCGCCGAAGGCTGCGACGTGCTGGTCGGGCTCGGCGGTGGCTCGGTGATCGACGCCGCCAAGGGCATCGCCGTGCTCGCCGCGAACGGCGGCAGCATCCTCGACTACGAGGGCGTGGACCGGGCGCCGCTGCCGATCCCGCCGATGGTGATGGTGCCGTCCACCTCCGGTACCGGCGCGGACGTGTCACAGTTCTGCGTCGTCACCGACACCACCCGCAACACCAAGATCACCATCATCGGCCGGTCGCTGGTGCCCGACCTGACGGTCATCGACCCGCGGCTGCTGACCACCATGCCCGACGACCTGAACGCGGCGACCGGGCTCGATGCACTCACCCACGGCATCGAGGCGTTCGTCTCCCGCGCCCACAATCCGCTCACCGACCATCACGCGCTGCGGGCCGTCGCGATGGTCACCGGCACCCTCGTCCACACCATCGACGACCCGCACGAGATGACGCACCGCACCGCCATGGCCCAGGCCAGCCTCGAGGCCGGCCTGGCGTTCACCAACGCGATCCTCGGCGCGGCGCACGCGATGAGCCACCAGGTCGGCGGCCTGCTCGATCAGCCGCACGGCGTCATCAACGGGGTGCTGCTGCCGCACGTGATCCGGTTCAACGCGGCCGCCGACCCGGCACCGTTCGCGGCGATCGCCGCGGCCCTCGGCCTGGACGAACACCGCGGCCCCGCACAGGAGGCCGCCCTCGCCGTCGCCGACCGCGTCGAACGACTCGCCCGCGAGGTCGGGGTGCCGCGCGGACTGCGGGAACTCGGTGTGCGGGAACAGGATCTGACCCGCCTCGCCGAGGGTGCCCTGCGCGACGCGTGTATGTCCACCAACCCGCGCGCGGCGACCCACGAACAGATGGTCGCGCTGTTCCGGGCGGCGTTGTGAACTCCTCGGCCCCGGACCTGTCCCAGCTCACCGGACTGCGGTCGGGCAAGCCCACGTTCTACCCGCAGTACCGCGGCGCCGCCGAACGTCTCGAACGGGTCGTGCACGCCCTCGAACTCATCTCGCGGGCGCTCGTGCGCACCGTCGAAGGGCCCGAAACGCTGATCTGCGCGGTCGCGGAAGCCGCCCGGGCACACCTGAGCGCCCGCTGGGTGGTGTTCGCGCTCGCCGACGGCATGCTGCCCGACGCCGGACCCCGCCGGCTCGTACTCGGACCGGACGCGACGCCCTTCCTCGTCGACAACGTCGAGGGCCCACCACTGCCCGACGAGGTCGTGCGCTGCCTCGACGACATCCGCGGCGGCACGGTCGATCGAGATCCGATCGTCGAGGGCCATCATGCGTTCGTGCCGATCGTGCTCGGCGGTGGTGTCGCCGGTGCGATCGCGGCGTGGACACCGGAGCATCGGACCCTCGACGCCACCGATCGCGCGGTACTGTCCATCCTGGCCAGCCAAACCGCTGTGGCCCTGCAGAATTCGGCGCTCTATCAGCGGGGCCAGCTGCTGCTCGAACGCGCCGAGGAAGCCTATCGGGAAGCGAATCAGGCCGCCGCCGACCTGCAGTCGCGCAACGCCGAACTCGAAGCGACCCTGCGCGAACTGGAACGGACCCAACGGCAACTCGGTGCCGCGCACCGGCAGCAGGCGCTCGACGAGGAACGTCATCGCATCGCGCGCGAACTGCACGACAGCGTCACCCAGGCCGTGCTGTCGGCGGGCATGCAGATCGAGGTGTGCCGCAGCGACATTCCCGACAGCGAACGTTCCGAACGTCTCGACCTGGCGAAGGAATTAACGCGCCGCGCAGTCGAACAGCTGCGGTCGGCGATCTACGCGCTCAACCATCCGTCGGCCGCGGACCGGTCGTCGCTGCCGGAGATGCTCGAGCAGCTCCGGGTCGCGCATACCCCCGGTGAACTCGACATCGTCATCCGGGTCGGCGGCACTCCCGTCGAACTGTCCGGCGACGTCGAGCACGCGTTGCTGCGGATCGCGGGGGAGGCACTGTTCAACGCGGTCGTGCACGCGAACGCGACCCGCGCCGTTCTGCGGTTGACGTACGGACCCGAGTCGGTGCTGCTGTCGGTCGCCGACGACGGCAACGGTGACCCCGCCCGCATCCGGGTGATGTTGCGGCTGGCCGCCGGCAGCGACTTCGACGGCCGGCACCGCGGCCTGGCGAACATGCAGGCGCGTGCCCACGAGCTGGGCGGCCGGCTCGAGGTGCGCCGCGCCCGAATCGGGGGAGTCCGGGTCGCGGTGCGCATCCCCATTCCGAAAACCGTTCCGCAGGAAGAGGATGCGGCGAGAACAGGAGAACAGCCATGACGGTGACACCGCCGCGGACCCGACGGGACACCGTGAGGATCGTGCTCGTCGACGACCATGCGATCCTCCGTCAGGGGCTGCGGTCGATCCTCGACCGCGAACCCGACCTCGAGGTCGTCGGGGAGGCTTCCTCGGAGAACGAAGCGCTCGTTCTCGTCGACCGGATGCGCCCCGACATCGTCCTGATGGATCTGAAGCTCTCGGCCGGGTCGGACTACGA
Organism: Rhodococcus sp. O3; assembly: GCF_048897285.1. Lineage (NCBI taxonomy): Bacteria > Bacillati > Actinomycetota > Actinomycetes > Mycobacteriales > Nocardiaceae > Rhodococcus > Rhodococcus sp. O3. The sequence goes on along the minus strand of NZ_JBMBTE010000094.1, from coordinate 11,699 downwards.
GGGGCTGACCTTGTGCAGCCAGTTGTCCGCTGCCCACCCCGGGCTCGGGCTGCTCGTGCTCACCACGTTCCTCGACGAGCAACTCGTCGTGCGGGCTGTGCACGCCGGCGCGCGCGGCTACGTCGTCAAGGACGTCGACACCACGGAACTGGTCCGCGCGATCCGGGCCGTCTCGCGAGGCGAGAGCGCGTTCGACTCGCGCAGCGCCGCGGCGGTGGTGCGCACGCTCAGCGGGAAGGTCGCGCAGACCGAACAGCTCACCGATCGCGAACTCGAGGTGCTGCGACTACTCGCCGCAGGGCTGTCGAACGCGAAGATCGGTGAGCAGCTGTTCATTTCGGCCACGACGGTGAAGTTCCACGTGAGCAACATCATGCGCAAGCTCGGCGTCGGCCGCCGCGCCGAGGCGGTGTACGCGGCGAGCAAGCAGGGCTTGATCTAGGGCATGTCTCCCGATCCCCATTTCGGCGCACCCGTCGCCCAATCGCCAGGTGCATCCGAGAAGGACTAGGAGACACGCCCTGGCCCTCGTGCGTGCTTTCGGCACCTGCCGCAGCCGAAAGCGCGCACGACGTCAGCACGTGCGAGGGGTTTCCTCGCCCGCGAAACGCTTGTTCAGGAAGTCCATCGCCTGCCCGAGCCCGAGCACCGCCGCCGACATGTGGTCGGGGGTGGGGGTCTCGAGGCTCTGGACGTGCGCGCCCGCCGCGCAGTATCGGGCGAGTGTCGCGGTGATCGAATCGACCGGGATCAGCGCGTCGGTGGGGCTGTGCCATTCGAAGATCGGCATCGGGGGAACGCCGGGGTACAACTCCAGGCTGTTCTCGTCGACGACGGCCAGGGCGCCCGGTTCGTCGGTCAGCCGGCTGATCGGGCTGACCTGCGGCAGGCTGCCGCCCGCGCCGATCCGCAGGATGTCGTTGGTGCACGCGGCGCTGAGGCCGTCACGCATGGCGAGCCCGGCGGGAGTGAGCCGTCCGCTGAGATCGATGCGGTCGGGGTATTCGCGTTCGAGCCCGAGGGCAGCGGCGAACGCCAGGCCGAACGCCGGATGCGGATCGGTGCCGATGCCGTCGGCCATCTTCCGCAGGTTCATCGGGACACCGCCCATCGCGGCCCCGACGATGTTCAGTTCGGGTGCATAGCTCGGGGCGAGAGCGGCCGCCCACCCGGTGGCCATTCCGCCGCCGGAGTACCCGGCGAGTGTGACCGGGCTGTTCGCGACCTGCAGTTCCGGTGCGCGCTGGACCGCCCGGATGCCGTCGAGCGTGATCTGGCCGCCCAGCTTGGCGGCCCCGTACGCGCTGGTCGGTCCGAGATGGTCCGGGATCGCCACCGTCCAGCCTCGTTGCAACGCGACGTTCAGGCCGACGGCCTCGCGGATCTCCAGGTTCGGATCGGTGGTCCACAGCGTCTGCGACGGTGCGCACTGCGGTCCGAGCGCGTTGATCACGTGCTGGAACGAGAGCAGCGGCCCGTCCGGTGCCTTGCCGACGGGAGCGAGCACCGTCGTCACCGCGGTGATCGGCTCGCCCTGCGAGTTCGTGGAGCGGAAGCTGAGCTGCCAGGTATCGGCCCCGGTGATTCCCGCCGGGGTCGGCATCCGCCGGATTCCGAGAACGTCACCCGGTGTGGAGGAGCTTGCGTCGGCGGCGGCCCGGTAGAACGGGTCGGCCGGCAGCGGCGGATACACGGGTGCGGCGCCGGCCGGAGCGGTGGATGCGATGGTTGCGACCGTGGCCGCGACGCACACGGCCCCGGACAGAATTCCACGGCGCAGAACTCCACGACGCAGAATCCCACGGCGAACTCGGGTACCCACAGACAACCTCCACAGACGAACAACCCCCGCCGACAGTGACGGGAGACAACGATCCGTCGCATTATCGACCATCGTTCACAGATCGTTACGAAGGGGACGCCGTGCCCTCGGCTCGTTACACAACAGAAACCATCGGCGTGCGGTACCGAGGACCCGTGCTGTTCCGAGAACCCGGCGACCGCTGCGACTCCCGAGTAGCCTCCCGAACATGACGAAGGCACTCTCCGTAGTTCAACTCGTCAAAACCTTCGGCTCGACCCGAGCCCTGGACGGCCTCGACCTCGAGGTGCGCGTCGGGGAGGTGCACGGCTTCCTCGGGCCCAACGGCGCCGGTAAATCCACCACCATTCGTATCCTGCTCGGCCTGCTCCGCGCCGATTCCGGTCGCGTGGAACTCCTCGGCGGAGATCCGTGGCGCAACTCCGTGGACTTGCACAGGCGGCTGGCCTACGTGCCAGGTGATGTGAACCTGTGGCCCAATCTGACCGGCGGTGAGGCCATCGACCTGCTGGCCGGTCTGCGCGGGGGCATCGACGAGCGACGCCGGGCCGACCTGCTGGACAGATTCGAGCTCGATCCCACCAAGAAGGCCCGCACCTACTCGAAGGGCAACCGGCAGAAGGTCGCGATCGTGGCCGCGCTGGCCTCGGACGTCGAGTTGTTCCTGTTCGACGAGCCCACGTCCGGGCTGGACCCGCTCAAGGACGAGGTGTTCCGGGATTGCGTGCGCGAAGCCGTTGCGGACGGCCGATCCGTACTGCTGTCCAGCCACACGCTGTCCGAGGTCGAGGCCCTGTGCGACCGGGTCACGATCATCCGGCAAGGACGCACCGTCGAGTCGGGAAGCCTGAGCGAGCTGCGGCACCTGACCCGCACCTCGATCCGTGCCGAAACGGCCCGTCCCGTAGTGGGTTTCGGTGACCATCCCGGGGTCCACGACCTGGAGATCGACGGACTGCGCGTGCGGTGCGAAGTCGACACCGCCCGGCTCGACGAGGTGCTGCGCCTGCTGCTCGACTTCGAACTGACGTCGCTGACCTGCACCCCGCCCACCTTGGAAGAGCTGTTCCTGCGGCACTACGGCGACGAGGTGCCCGGCGGGAGCGGGCGATGAGCACTGTCGCGACCGGCAGACACCCGAGCCCGGCCTACGCCGGCACGGGCAGGCTGATCCGCCTGGCGCTGCGCCGCGACCGCGTGCAGGTACCGGTGTGGCTGGTGGCGTTCGCCGGGGTCTACGCGATCTCGGTGGTGAGCCTGAAGGACCTGTACCCGACCGCGAACGACCTGCACCTGATCGCGGTCAGTTCCGCCGTGTCCCCGGTGGTGCTCGCCACCAACGGGCTGGTGTCGGGCGACAGCCTCGGCGCCGTCGTGGCCGCCCAGACAGTGTTGTTCCTGGCACTCGCCGCCGGACTGATGAATTCGATGATGGTGGTTCGGCACACCCGGCAGAACGAGGAGACCGGGCGGGCGGAACTGGTCGGCGCGGCCGTCGTCGGGCGCCGGGCCATGCTCACCGCGGCGCTGCTGGTTGCACTCGCCACGGATGTGGTGCTGACGGTGCTGCTCACGGTCGTCTCCGTCGCGTTGGGTCTGCCCCTGGGTGGTTCGCTGGCGCTCGGAGCCGCGACGGGCGCCACCGGGCTCGCCTTCGCCGGGATCGCTGCGGTGACGGCGCAGGTCACCGAAGGATCCCGCACCGCGAACGGACTCGCGGGTGCCGCGCTCGGTCTGTCGTTCCTGCTGCGCGCGGTCGGCGATGCCACCGGCAGTGTCGACGAGTCCGGGATCCGGGTCACCAGCGCGTGGCCGTCGTGGCTCGGCCCGATCGGCTGGGCGCAACAGGTCCGGCCGTTCGACGTCGACAAATGGTGGGTCTTCGCGATCTTCGCGCTGTTCGTCGTCGCGACCGTGTGGCTCGCCTACGCCCTGACCGGGCGGCGCGATCACGGCGCCGGACTCGTGCAGCCGCGCCCGGGCCCGGCCCGGGCCGCTCCGCGCCTGCCGACGGCACTCGGATTCGCGTGGCGCATTCAACGCACCACGCTGATGTGGTGGGCGCTGGGCATCGCAGTGCTCGCGGTGACGTACGGGAGCATTGCGGACGAGATGGACAACTTCCTCGACGAAGGAGGCGCGGTCGCCGACATGATGACGCAACTCGGCGGCGGCGCCGAGGCGCTCACCGACGCCTACTTCGTCGTGACCTTCCTGATGATGTCCTTCTTCACCGCCGCGTACGCGGTGCAGGCGGTGCTGCGGATGCACGGTGAGGAGAGCTCCGGTCGCGTGGAACCGCTGCTGTCGACCGCGCTCGGCCGCGCCCCGTGGATGCTGTCCCACGTCGTCGTGGTGGTCGTCGGAATCGTGGTCCTGCACGTGATTCTCGGTGTCGCGGTCGCGGTTCCGTACGGCATCGCGATCGGGGACCCCGGGGGACCGCTCGGCGAGCTGCTGCAAGCTGCGCTCGCGTTCGTCCCGGCCGTGCTGCTGGTCGCCGCGACGGCCGTCCTGTGCGTCGGCGCCTTCCCGGGACGCGCAGCGAGTATCGCGTGGGGCCTGTTCGTGGTGTGGGTGCTCATCGGCCAGATCGGGCCGCTGCTGAACCTGCCGCAGTGGGTGATGGATCTGTCACCGTTCGTGCACGTGCCGGCGCTGCCGGCGGCCGAGCTGCGAGCCCTCCCGCTGATCGTGCTCACCGTCGTGGCGGTCCTGCTCGCCGCGGCGGGCGTTGCGGCCCTACGCCGCCGCGACATCGCTGTGCAGTGACCGGTTCACCCGTGCTTCGCGGCCCGGGCTGCCTCGGCGAACGCCTGCATGCTGGGGAATTCGGCGTCGAAGCTGTAGTCGCCGGCCGGGACCGGAGTCGCACCCTGGCCGGGCCGGTCGTGACGGCGGTTGATCCAGACCGAACGCAGGCCGTGGCGCTTGGCCGGCACGTGGTCGTGGAACAGCGACTGCGCGACGTGCAGCAGGCGTTCGCGGGGAATCTCCAGGTCGGTCAGCGCCTCGTCGAGCGCCTCGAAGTGGTTCGGGGCGGGCTTGTAGGCGCCGACGTCCTGCGCGGTGATGATCCGGTCGAACGTGACCCCGAGACGGGCGTTGCTGCCCGCGAAGCCCTCGCGGTGCACGTTGGAGACGATGATGAGCGTGTAGTCCTGCGCCAATGACGCCAGGGCCGCAGCGGAATCCGGGAACGCGGGCCAGTCCGGAACCGATGCGCCGAGCCGGGTCGCCCATTCGTCGGACACGTCGGCGCCGAGCGTCGCACCGGTACGACGGAACGCTTCGGCCAGGATCTGCGGGTACAGCGCGCCGGGCATGTCCTGTTCGGCGGAGGCCTCGCCGTCCCCGTACGCCAGGAGCAGATCCTCGCCGGACACGTCGAGTCCGGCTTCGCGCGCCCACGGGGCCAGGACGGCAGTGAGGCCGGTCTCCCAGTCGATGAGCGTGCCGTAGCAGTCGAAACTCAGTGCGTCGTACGCGGACAGATCCAACCCGGAGAGATTCACAGCCACGGCCTCCTGACGTGTGCGTTCGGTCGACGTGTGCGTTCGGGGGCAGTGTACGAGCAGTGACCTTCCGATGCTGCCCGGGACGAAGTACTGTCGACGCTCGCCGGGCGGCTGCGCCGTGCACGATCCGCGAACCGTCACCACGCACCATCAGGAATCGGAGCCCATGACCGGAGTCACCGAGATCGAACTGCGCCGCTGTGCAGGGGAACACGAGTTCGCCCGGCTCGTGGAGGTGTGGCGGAGCGCGGTGCGCGCCACCCACCACTTCCTGACCGCCGACGACATCGCCTTCTACGAAGGCAGGATGGCGCAGGCGTATCTGCGGGCCGTGGACCTCACGATCGCTGTGACGGGTGGGCGGATCGTCGGGTTCTCCGGGCTCGCCGACGGCCGGCTGGAGATGCTCTTCGTCGAAGACGAGTACCGCGGGACCGGTGTCGGGTCGGTCCTGCTGGCGGATGCCATGCGCCGGCATCCCGCACTCACCGTGGACGTCAACGAGCAGAATCCCTCGGCGGTGGCGTTCTATCGGCGCCGCGGCTTCGTCGTCACCGGACGATCCGAGACCGACGGCGACGGCCGCCCGTTCCCGCTCCTGCACCTGTCCGCCCCGGCAGCGACCCGCTGACCGGCGGTCCGGCGTAGGCGTCTCGGGTCAGGAGGCGTCGAGCACCAGCCACCCGCCGTGATGTTCGAACACCTCGAAGTCCCGGCCGGTGGATTCGCCGAGCCGCTTCAGTGCGTCGAGGTCGAAGGTGCGTATGTGGCCGTGGCAGGCGGTGGCCTCGTCCTCGAACGGCACCGCGATCACGACCCGTTCCCGCGCGATCCGCAGTGCTTCGGCGACGACGGCGGCACCGATCGTGTCGTCGACGTGTTCGAGCAGGTGGATCGCCGTGACCGTGTCGGTGCTGTCGTCGGGAACCGGCACGTGCGCGGCGTCGCACACGAGGGTGTCGACGGACAGGCCGAGGCGCGGGGCGACGGCGTCGAGCAGGGACATGGTGCCCGGGAGGATGTCGGTGGCGGTCACCTGTGTTCCCGCGCCGGCCAGGCGCAACGGGAGGAATCCGAAGCACGACCCGAGGTCCAGCACGCGACCGCGGACCAGTTCCGCGGCCTTGTCGTGGATGGGCGCGAAATCCGCTGTGCCGTCGAGAAGTTCACCCAGGGAGTTGCGGTAGTAGGTGACCCAGGCGTCGAGGGGATCGGGGACCGTCGAGCGCACCAGCCCGACCATCGTCAACTCGAACTCGTCCTGTCCGAAGTCGGCGTCCTCGATCGATGCGGTGACGCCGGCGACGAGCCGTTCGCTGAGATCGGCCGGTCCGAGCGAATGCGTCACGTGCAGGCGACCATCGTTGCGGCGCAACGTCAACGGGCCGGACTCGACGCGTTCGACGGTGACGTGATCGTGCGTCCAGCGTCCGGGTGTGCAAGGTGCGAGGGAATCGAGCACGCTCATGACAGGGCCTCGTTCGGTGGGATGGCCGGGGAGTTCAGCCCACTGTAGAGGGTGCGCATCCCCGAGGCCAGCAGGTCGGGGAGTTCGGTGGAGTCGTCGGCGAGCCACTGTTCGTATGCCGAGACCGCCACGGCGAGCATGAGATATGCGACGGTACGCGGGAAGTGATCCTCGACCGAGGTGCCGGTCCGGTCGGCCACGAACTCGGCAATGACCCGCCGCCAACCCTGGTACATCACCGAGGAATACGCCTGCAGGGTCGGGTTGCGCAGGATCAGTTCCATGCGGGCGCGGTGTCGCGCTGCCTCGGACTCGGGGAAGGTGTTGAAATCCAGCAGCGCCGACGCCAGGGCCTCGGCGAGCGGCATGTCATCGGGAAGTGCGGACAGGTGGGCGCGCATGTGCGCCAGGTGCTCGTCGAAGTCGCCCCACGGCACCGCGTTCTTGGACGGGAAGTAACGGAAGAACGTGCGGCGCGCGATCCCGGCGGCTTCGGCGATCTCGTCGACGCTGGTCTCGTCGAAGCCGCGTTCGCGGAACAGTTCGATGCCGACGGCGCTGAGCCCCTCCCTCGTGGTGGAGGGGCGCCGACCTGTCCGAGCGGACGGTTTCCGGCGGCTACGCATGATTCCCTCGATCCATAGATGACATTCTGCACTCAATGCCATTACAGTGGTGAACCGAGTCACAACGCAAGGCTTGTTGTGGCGTCGACTCCACGCCAGGAGCAGAAATCCGAGGAGGAAACATGTCCGATCGTGACAACGCGGTGATCGAGTCCGAGCTCATCGAGGAGTCCCTCGTGGAAGAGGTCTCCATCGACGGCATGTGCGGCGTGTACTGACATGTCCGCACCCGGAGCCACCGCCGTGGCAACTGCACAGTTCGATCCGGGCGCCACGTGGCGGCTCCACCCGCAGGTAGCGCTTCGCCCCGAACCGTTCGGGGCGTTGCTCTACCACTTCGGCACCCGCAAGCTGTCGTTTCTGAAGAACACCGTGATCGTCGAGGTCGTCCGTTCCCTGGGCGAGCACGACTCGGTGCGGGATGCGTTGCGCGCCCACGGAATCGACGAGAACGCCGAGCGGCCCTACCTGCATGCCCTGCGCACGCTGGCCGACTCCCACATGATCGTCCCCGCCTGACGCCCCGAACCAGCAAGGACCTGCTATGACGTCTCTGCTCGAACCACCCGTCACCTCCGCCCCGCCGAAAGTGGGCCGTCTCGTCGATCAGTTCGAGAAGGGCCTCGACGCCCCCATCTGCCTGACCTGGGAACTGACCTACGCGTGCAACCTGTCGTGCGTGCACTGCCTGTCCTCGTCCGGTAAACGCGACCCGCGGGAGCTGTCGACCGAACAGTGCAAGGCGATCATCGACGAACTGCAGCGCATGCAGGTCTTCTACGTCAACATCGGCGGCGGCGAACCCACCGTGCGCTCGGACTTCTGGGAACTGGTCGACTACGCCACCGAGCACCAGGTGGGCGTGAAGTTCTCCACCAACGGCGTGCGCATCGACAAGAAGGTCGCCGCGCGCCTGGCCGCCTCCGACTACGTCGACGTGCAGATCTCCCTCGACGGCGCGACGGCCGAGGTCAACGACGCCGTCCGCGGTCCCGGCTCGTTCGCGATGGCCGTGCGCGCGCTGGAGAACCTGTCCGAGGCAGGCTTCCGCGACGCCAAGATCTCCGTCGTCGTCACCCGCGAGAACGTCGACCAGCTCGACGAATTCAAGGCCCTGGCCGACAAGTACGGTGCCACCCTGCGCATCACCCGGCTGCGCCCGTCCGGACGCGCGGTGGACGTGTGGGACGACCTGCACCCCACGCACGAGCAGCAGCGGCAGCTCTACGACTGGCTCGTCGCGCACGGCGAGGGTGTGCTCACCGGCGACTCGTTCTTCCACCTGTCCGCGTTCGGCGGCCAGAGCGGTGCCGGTGCGCTGCCGGGTCTGAACCTGTGCGGCGCGGGCCGGGTGGTGTGCCTGATCGACCCGATCGGCGACGTCTACGCGTGCCCGTTCGCGATCCACGACAACTTCCACGCCGGCAACATCCTCACCGACGGCGGATTCGCCTCGGTGTGGAAGAACTCCGAGCTGTTCCGACAGCTGCGCGAGCCGCAGTCCGCCGGCGCGTGCTCCTCGTGCAACTTCTTCGACGCGTGCCGCGGCGGCTGCATGGCCGCGAAGTTCTTCACCGGCCTGCCGATGGACGGCCCGGACCCCGAATGCGTCCAGGGCTACGGGCAGTCCGCGCTCGAGGGTGAGCGCACCGTGCCGCAGTCCAGCGTCGACCACTCGCGCACCGGCAAGCGCGCCGAGCGCCGCACCCCGCAGGCGCCGGTTCCGCTGACCCTGCTGACCAAACCCCCCGCCAAGTTCTGCGACGAAAACCCGCTCGCCGGACTGTAATTCCCGAGGAGACCACAGACCATGGCCAAGCCATCCTGGTTGAAGAACCCGTGGGCGACCGACCCCTGGTTCGAAACCGTCGCCGTCGCGCAGGAACGTGCCCGCAAGCGGCTGCCGAAATCCGTCTACGGTGCGCTCGTCGCCGGCTCCGAAGCGGGCCTGACGGTCGACGACAACACTGCCGCGTTCCGGGAGATCGGGTTCGCCCCGCACGTCGCCGGCCTGTCGGACAAGCGGGAGATGAGCACGCACATCCTCGGTCAGGACGTGTCGCTGCCGGTGATGATCTCGCCGACCGGTGTGCAGGCCGTGCACCCGGACGGGGAGGTCGCGGTCGCCCGTGCCGCCGCAGCCCGCGGTACCGCGATGGGCCTGAGCTCGTTCGCCTCGAAGTCCATCGAGGAGGTCGCCGCGGTCAACGACAAGACCTTCTTCCAGATGTACTGGGTCGGCAGCCGCGACGTGCTGGTCCAGCGGATGGAGCGGGCCCGCGCTGCCGGCGCCAAGGGTTTGATCATGACCCTGGACTGGTCGTTCTCCAACGGCCGCGACTGGGGCAGCCCGGCGATCCCGGAGCGGATGAACCTCGAGGCGATGGTCAAGTTCGCGCCGGAGGGCATCTTCCGCCCGAAGTGGCTGCTCGAGTGGGCCAAGACCGGCGCCGTGCCGGACCTGACCACCCCGAACCTGACCCCGCCCGGTGGCGCGGCGCCGACGTTCTTCGGTGCCTACGGTGAGTGGATGACCACCCCGCTGCCCACCTGGGAGGACGTCGCCTGGCTGCGCGAGCAGTGGGGTGACGCCCCGTTCATGCTCAAGGGTGTCATGCGGGTCGACGACGCCAAGCGCGCCGTCGACGCCGGTGTCACCGCGATCTCGGTGTCCAATCACGGCGGCAACAACCTCGACGGCACTCCCGCGCCGATCCGGGCGCTGCCGGCGATCGCCGAGGCGGTCGGCAAGGACGTCGAGGTGCTGCTCGACGGCGGTATCCGACGCGGCAGCGATGTCGTCAAGGCTCTCGCGCTCGGTGCGAAGGCGGTGCTCATCGGCCGTGCCTACCTGTGGGGTCTGGCCGCCAACGGTCAGGCCGGTGTCGAGAACGTCCTCGACATCCTCAGCGGCGGAATCGGTTCCGCGCTGATGGGCCTGGGCAAGACCTCGATCCACGAGCTCACCCCGGACGACGTGGTCGTGCCCGAGGGCTTCCGCCGCGACCTCGGCATCTGACCGGGTTCCACGAAGCTCCGTGCTCACCGATCCCATCACCCTCGCCGGACGGACCGCGCCGGCGAGGGTGGTCTTCGGGCCGCACGAGACCAATCTCGCTGAGGGGAGAGCACTCTCGCGGCGGCACGCCGACTACTATGCGCGGCGTGCCCGCGGCGGCGCCGGCATCGTCGTCACCGAGGTCGCCTCGGTACACCCTGCCGACCACCCCTACGAGCGGGCACCGCTGGCCGCCGACTGTGCCGCCGGCTGGGCGGAGACGGTCACCGCGTGCCGCGCGCACGGCACCCTCGTGCTCGCCGGGCTCGGTCACGCCGGACTGCAGGGATCGAGCGCCTGGACCCGGTCGCCCATGCACGCACCTTCGCGGGTTCCGGATCCGGCGACCCGGGAGTTGCCCGCCGAGATGAGCACGGCTGACATCGATTCGGTGCTCGACGGTTTCCGCCGTGCGGCCGCGACCGCGGTCGCCGCCGGCGTCGACGGCATCGAACTCGACGCCGGTCCGACCTCGCTGCTGCGGCAGTTCCTCTCGGGGCTGACCAATCTGCGGACCGACCGCTACGGCACCGATCGGCCCCTGCTGGTGCGTCGCGTGATCGACACCGTCCGAAGGGAACTCGGTCCCGGACGGATCCTCGCGCTGCGGCTCAGCTGCGACGAGAACGCGCCGTGGGCCGGGATCACGCCCGACCTCGCCTCCGCGCACGCGGCCGAATTCGCGCCGCACCTGGACCTGCTCACCGTGGTGCGGGGCGGCCTGTTCGCCCCCGGCTCGTACCGGCCCGACGCGCACACCCCACCCGGATTCAACGCAGAACTCTGCCGCCGCATCCGCGACGCGGTCGCCGGAACCGTTCCGATCGTGTTGCAGGGCAGCATCGTCGACCCGGAGCACGCCAGGCGCATGCTCGAGGACGGCGTCTGCGACGTTGTCGAGATGACCCGCGCGCAGATCGCCGACCCGGATCTCGTGGCGAACGTGCGTGCCGGACGCGACCCGCGACCGTGCGTGCTGTGCAACCAGGCGTGCCTCGTCCGCGACTTCCACAATCCGGTCGTCGGGTGCATCGGCAACCCCGAGGCCGGGTACGAACACGAACCTGGGATGTCACCGGTTGCCGAATCCCGCGACGTTCTCGTCGTCGGCGGTGGCCCGGCCGGTCTCGAGGTCGCTCGCACCCTCGCCGCCCGGGGTCATCGGGTGCAGCTCCGTGAGCGTGCCGACCGGTGCGGCGGCCTGCTG
>NZ_JBMBTE010000093.1:0-19456 GCF_048897285.1 Rhodococcus sp. O3 | reverse complement strand
GTGCTCGTCGTCGGGCCCGAAGGGGGTCTCGACGACAGCGAGGTCGCGACGTTGACGGAGGCGGGGGCGACGCCCGTGCTGCTCGGCCCGACGGTGCTGCGCACGTCCACGGCCGCCGCGGTCGCGCTCGGCGCGATCGGAGTGCTGTCCGGTCGCTGGGGCGCACGCCCGCTCGACTAGCGTTTCGGCCATGTCGCGTACCCGCATCGCCTACGGCTCGGAACCCCAGCAGTTCGGTCATCTCTACCTCCCGGACGGTGCGGCCGGGAACGGGCCGGTGCCGGTCGTGATGGTCATCCACGGCGGGTACTGGAACGGCAACTACCACCTCAACCTGGGCACCCCGCTCGCGACGGAACTGGCCCGGCGCGGCGTCGCCGCGTGGAACATCGAATACCGCCGTCTCGGCGAGGGCGGACGGTGGCCGGAGATGTCCGCCGACGTCGTTGCCGCGCTCGACGCGACCGCGACGCTCGTGGCGGACCACGCCCGCGCCGCGGGCATCGAACTCGACCCGGCGCAGGTGCGGGTCGTCGGGCACTCGGCCGGCGGCCAGCTCGCGGTGTGGCTCGCGGGTGAGGACACGACGGTGCGGCCGTCGCTGGTGGTCGGTCAGGCTGCCGCCCTGGACCTGGCGTCGGCGGGGGAGCGGGGCCGGCGCGTCGACTATCTCGAGGACCTGTTCGGTGAGCCGTTCGAGGACAACCCGCACGTGTACCGATCGGCGTCGCCGCGGCATCGCCTGCCGATCGGCCGGCCGATCGTGCTGGTCCACGGATCCGAGGACGAGCAGGTGCCCGCGAAGGTCGCGACGCGCTACGCCGATGCCGCCCGCGAGGCCGGTGACGAAGTGGCCCTGCACGTCGTCGACGGGGAGGACCACTTCGCGTTCCTGAACAAGGACAGCGTTTGCTGGAAGTTGTCGCTGGATCTGCTGCTCGACCAGGCCTAGTTCGCCGGTACTACCTCGCCCGGTCCCGGCTGGTCCCGACGGGAACCCGCCCGGGCAGGATCAGCGTGACGACGACGGTGCCGACCGCCAGCGCGATGCCCCCGACCAGCGCGGCGTCGACGATCGCGTGGGCGAACGCTGCGCTCGACGCATCGAGCAACGGCTGCGCGTAGGACTTCGCGAACGGGTTCGCGGCGAGCTCCTCCGCGACGATCGCGGCACCACCGACCGAATCACCGGCCGCTTCGAGCGCGAGTGCCGCCTTGTCGGCCAGGTCGCCGGTGAGGTTGTTCAGCGGCAGACCGGACAGGAATCCGGCGATCTCGTCGTGGTACGACGTCGCGAGCACCGACCCGAGCAGCGCGATGCCGACGGATCCGCCGAACTCGACGGCGGTGTCGTTGAGGCCGCCGGCCGCACCCAGATCGGTGTCGGGGAATCCGCCCATGATCAGGTCGGTCGCAGGCGGCGTCGACAGGCCGATGCCGAGACCGACGAGCAGCAACGACGCCAGGAAGATGCCGTAGCCGGACGTCGGTTCGAGCGCGACGAGCAGCAACACCCCGGCCGAGGTCGCGACCATGCCGCAGGCCACGAGGATACGGGCCCCGAACCGCGGAACGAGGCGACCGCCCAGCGCGGCACCGACCGACACCGACCCCGCGAGCGGCAGCAGGCGCAGGCCCGTCTCCAGCGGCCCGTAGCCGAGCACGAACTGGAACTGCTGGGCGACGAAGTAGATGAGGCCGAAGGTCGCGAAGAAGAGCAGCAGCACCGAGATACACGCACCGCCGACCGCGCGGTCGGCGACCCGCCGCAGGTTCAGCAGCGGCTGCGGGTGCCGCAACTCCCACGCGACGAACGCGACCGCCGCGACGACCGACGCGCCGAGCGCCCCGAGTGCGGTGACGCTCCAGCCGAAGTGGAAGCCGTCGATGATCGCGTAGACGATGCCACCGACGGCGACCACGGACAGGAGGCCGCCGATCCAGTCGACGCGGGTGAGGCCGTCGGCCTTCGACGCCGGAACCAGCGCGAGGGACGCGACTGCGGCGAACGCGGCGATGGGGACGTTGATCAGGAACGTCGATCCCCACGAGTGGCTCTCGAGGAGCCACCCGGCCAGCAGCGGCCCGAGTGCGATGGCGAGACCGGACGTCGCGGCCCACGCGGCGATCGCGCGTGCCCGCTCGGAGGCCGGGAACATGGCCACCAGCAGCGACAGGGTCGCGGGCATGATCACGGCGGCGCCGGTGCCCATGACGATGCGCGCGACGATCACCGCGGTCGCGCTGCCGGCGAGGCTGCCGGCGATCGCGCCGGCCGCGAAGACGGCCAGGCCGGCCAGGAGCGCGGCTCTGCGGCCGTAGCGGTCGCCGAGGACGCCGCACAGCAGCATCAGCGCCGCGTAGGGGACGGTGTAGCCGTCGATGATCCATTGCATGTCGGCGCTGGTGAGGGCCAGTTCGCGGAGCATGCTCGGCGCCGCGACGATCAGCGCGGTGTTGGCCATGACGACGATCAGCAGGCTCAGGCACAGCACCGCCAACCCGGCCCAGCGGCGTGGATAGGGCGGTGCGGGTGTGGACGCCGCGTGATCGGTGACTGTCGTCATGGACCTCTCCTCCGGGTGATCTCGAGCACCAATTGCACAACTGTGTGCAACGTAGGTTTCTGCACACGGGTGTGCAACTAAACTTGATCGAGGTCACAGATGTTCGGTGGAAGAGGTGTGCAACGTGCAGGAACCGCTCGCGCCACAGGCGAATTCGCACACGCCACAGGCCCGGACCCGGACGAACGTCAACCGGCGCCGCATCCTCGACGCAGCGATGGAGTCCTTCGCGGCCGATCCCGACGCGAGCATGGACGACGTCGCGCGTGCCGCCGGCGTCGTCCGGCGCACCGTCTACGCGCACTTCCCGAATCGCGACGCCCTCGTCGACGGCATCGCCGCCGATGCCGCCGCGGAACTGGCCGCCGCGGTCGACCTCGCCGAACCCGATGATCCCGACGTGGCGCTCGCGGTCGGCGCGCTCCGGACCTGGCCGGTCGGCGACCGGTACCGGCTGCTGCTGTCCTTCGCCCGCAAGGAGGTGGGCGAGCAATGTATCGCCGACCTCGTCGCGCCCCTGCGCACCCGCACGCTCGACATCGTCGAACGCGGTCGCGCCGGGGGGATCTTCTCCGATTATCTGCCGTCGGTGGTGCTGGTCGGGATGATGGAGGGTCTCACGATGGCGACCCTCGAACAGGCCAATCTCGGACTGGTCCGCGACTCCGGCGAGAGCATCGCGCTGGGTGTCCTGGTGCTGGCCGGGGTTTCCCCGGAACGTGCCGTTCGGGTCGTCGAACAGGCATACCGGTGGCTGCACGAGCACGCTCCCGAGCAGGCCCGGGGGTAATGCGGTGAATGTCGGTACTGCCCGGGGCTAGACTGGCACGATCACGACGACCGTCGTGTGGGAGCCGAACGGAAAGCAGGCCGTACCGTCCACGTGAGTGAATCAGACGACATCCGCGACCCCGCGGAACCTGAACGGACCATCGTCCGATCCAGTCTCGACCTGCCGCCGGAAGCGGCGGCTCCGCTGCTCGGGGCGGC
Source organism: Rhodococcus sp. O3 (assembly GCF_048897285.1). Lineage (NCBI taxonomy): Bacteria > Bacillati > Actinomycetota > Actinomycetes > Mycobacteriales > Nocardiaceae > Rhodococcus > Rhodococcus sp. O3. The sequence continues at coordinate 15,899 of NZ_JBMBTE010000093.1, read as the reverse complement.
CGACGAGAACCTCGTCGCGCTCGAGCGCGTGCTCGATGCGGACATCCACGTGCGCGGCAATTCCGTCACCCTCACCGGGACTCCCGCCGAGGTCGCCCTCGCGGAACGGGTCCTCGGCGAACTCGTCACGATCGTCGGCCGCGGCCAGCCCCTGACCCCCGACGCCGTGCGCCGCACCGTGGGCATGCTCACCCAGGGGCTGTCCGAATCGCCGGCCGACGTGCTGAGCCTGGACATCCTGTCGCGGCGCGGCAAGACGATCCGGCCCAAGACGCTCAATCAGAAGCGCTACGTCGACGCGATCGACGCCAACACCATCGTCTTCGGCGTCGGCCCCGCCGGCACCGGCAAGACCTATCTCGCGATGGCGAAAGCCGTGCAGGCCTTGCAGACCAAGCAGGTCACCCGCATCATCCTGACCCGCCCGGCCGTCGAGGCCGGCGAACGTCTCGGGTTCCTGCCGGGCACCCTGCACGAGAAGATCGACCCCTACCTCCGTCCGCTGCACGACGCGCTGCACGACATGATGGATCCGGAGGCGATCCCGAAGCTCATGCAGGCCGGCGTCATCGAGGTCGCGCCCCTGGCGTATATGCGTGGCCGGGCGCAGCCGTTGTCCACCAAGGTCCTCACGCCCGAGGGGTTCCGCCCGATCGGCGACGTGAAGGTCGGCGACGAGGTGATCGGTTCGGACGGTCGGCCGACCGAAGTGCTCGGCGTCTACCCGCAGGGATTCAAGGACATCGTGCGGGTGACCACTCAGGACGGTGCTTCCACCCTCTGCTCGACCGATCACCTGTGGTCGGTCTACACCCGCGACGACCGCAGGCGCGGCAAGGGGCCGCGGGTACTCGAGGCCAAGGAGATGATCGGCAACCTCCGCGCCGCGCACTACCACCGCTACGAGATTCCGATGCTCGCCGCGCCGGTCGAGTTCGCTCCCGTGCCGGTACCGCTGGACCCGTACGAGCTGGGACTGATGCTCGGGGACGGGTGCATGGCCGGTGTGGCGACGCCGAGCTTCACGACCACCGACCCGGAGCTGGTCGAGGCGGTCTGGGGCACGAAGTCCCCGACCAAATTCGTGCCGAAGGAGTACCTGCACAATTCGGCCGACGTACGCCTCGCTGTCCTGCAGGGTCTTCTCGACTCCGAGGGTGGACCGGTCAGCCAGGCCGGGCGGACGTGCCGAGTGCAGTACGCGACCGTGTCGGATCGACTGCGGGACGACGTCCTCTTCCTCGTGCAGTCGTTGGGCGGGGTCGCGTACAGCCGTACCCGGCCTGCCGAAGGTCGTAAGCCCGGAAACGCCCGCGGCCGCGACGTCGAGTACCGGCACGACGCGCACATCGTCGACATCCGTCTGCCCGAGGGGTGCGTGCCGTTCCGGCTCCGAAGGAAAGCCGAGAAGTACACGGAAAACAGCCCCAAGACGCCCCGGCGGTACATCGAGAGCATCGAATCCGCCGGTACCGAGGAGGCTGTCTGCATCAGGGTCGCCGCGGCCGATTCGCTGTACGTCACAGAGGATTTCCTACTGACGCACAACACCCTGAACGACGCCTTCATCATTCTCGACGAGGCCCAGAACACCACGGCCGAGCAGATGAAGATGTTCCTGACCCGCCTCGGCTTCGGCTCGAAAATCGTTGTCACCGGCGACATCACGCAGGTCGATCTGCCCGGCGGCGCTCGGTCGGGCCTGCGGGCCGCCACCGAGATCCTCGACGACATCGACGGAATCCACTTCGCGACGCTCGACAGCAGCGACGTGGTGCGGCACAAGCTCGTGTCCGACATCGTCGATGCCTACGGCCGCTACGAAGCCCAGCGTTCCGGCGAGGTCGCCCTCGGCAACCGGGCGCAGCGGCGCGCCACGCAGCACCGGGTGCAGCGCCGGTGAGCCACTTCCACCCCCCGATCCCGTCAGCAGTGCAGAAGGAACGACACCGATGAGCATCGAGATCTCCAACGAATCCGGGATGGACGTCGTCGAGGAGAACCTGCTCGACGTCGCCCGCTTCGTGATCGCGCGGATGGACGTGCACCCCGCGGCGGAGCTGTCGATGGTGCTCGTCGACTCCGATGCCATGGCCGATCTGCACATGCGGTGGATGGACCTGCCGGGTCCCACCGACGTGATGTCCTTCCCGATGGACGAACTCGAACCGGGCGGTCGCCCGGACGCACCCGAACCGGGTCCGTCGATGCTCGGTGACATCGTGCTGTGCCCGTCGTTCGCGGCGGATCAGGCCGCCAAGGCCGGGCATTCCCTCGACCACGAACTCGCCCTGCTCACCGTGCACGGCATGCTGCACCTGCTCGGCTACGACCACGCCGAGCCCGAGGAGGAGAAGGAGATGTTCGGTCTCCAGAACCAGCTCCTCGAGGAGTGGTACGAGGAGCTGCGCCGCGCCGAACACGAGGCCCGGCTCGCCGCCCGCGACCAGCAACTGCTCGGCAAGGTCGGTCTGTCCGACAATCCCGAGCAGTAGCGGGGCCGTCGTGGGAGCAAACGCATGAGCGCCCTCGCACTCGTGGCGATTGCGGTCGTCCTGGTGCCGCTCGGCGGTATGTTCGCTGCCGTCGATTCGGCGCTGAACACCGTCTCCGCCGCCCGTGTCGACGAACTCGCCAAGGACGAACGGCCGGGAGCGCAGCGGCTGAGGCAGATCCTCGAGGATCGCCCCCGCTACGTGAATCTCATGGTCCTGCTTCGGATCCTGTGCGAGATCACCGCGGCCGTAGTGCTCGCCGGGGCGCTGCTCGAGGTCCTGGACCGCACGTGGGCGCTGGTCGTGAGCGCCGCGGTCATGGTGGTCGTCGACTACGTCGTCATCGGTGTCGGGCCGCGCACGCTCGGCCGTCAGCACGCCTATCCGATCGCCTTGACCGCGACGATCCCGCTGCGGTTCCTCGGCGTGCTGTTCGGCCCGATCGGCCGGCTGCTCATTCTCGTCGGTAATGCCCTCACCCCGGGCCGCGGCTTCCGGAACGGCCCGTTCGCCAACGAGATCGAACTGCGCGAACTCGTCGACCTGGCGCAGGAACGCGGCGTCGTCGCCGCCGACGAACGCCGCATGATCCAGTCGGTGTTCGATCTCGGCGACACCACCGCCCGCGAAGTGATGGTGCCGCGCCCGGAGATGGTGTGGATCGAGGAGGACAAGACGGCGGGGCAGGCCACTTCGCTCGCCGTGCGCAGCGGTCACTCCCGCATCCCGGTCATCGGCGAGAACGTCGACGACATCCGCGGCGTCGTCTACCTCAAGGACCTCGTCCAGCAGACCTATTACTCGCGCGACGGCGGGCGCAGCGTCAAGGTCGCCGACGTGATGCGACCGGCGGTCTTCGTTCCGGATTCGAAACGGCTCGACGACCTGCTCGCGGAGATGCAGCGCGACCGCAACCACATGGCGGTGCTCGTCGACGAATACGGCGGCATCGCGGGACTGGTCACCATCGAGGACGTCATCGAGGAGATCGTCGGGGAGATCGCCGACGAATACGACGCCGACGAGACCCCCGATGTCGAGGACCTCGGCGACGGCACCTACCGGGTGTCCGCGCGACTGCCCGTCGAGGACCTCGGTGAACTGTTCGACATCGAAATCGACGACGACGAGGTCGACACCGTCGGTGGTCTCCTCGGCTTCGAACTCGGCCGGGTGCCGCTGCCGGGTTCGGAGGTCACCACCCGCGGGCTGATCCTGCGGGGCGAGGGCGGCCCGAACTCGCGCGGCCGGGTGCGGATCAACACCGTGCACGTCCAGCGCGCCCCGGCCGACGAGCCCGAGCCCGAACCCGCCGAGGAATCCGAACGATGACCCACACCCAGGAGCTTGCATGACCGACACCGACTTCCGTTCCGGCTTCGTGTGTTTCGTGGGCCGTCCGAACACCGGCAAGTCCACGCTCACCAACGCTCTGGTCGGCAGCAAGATCGCCATCACCTCGTCGCGGCCGCAGACCACCCGGCACACCATCCGCGGGATCGTGCACCGCGACCACGCACAGCTGATCCTCGTCGACACCCCGGGTCTGCACCGGCCGCGCACGCTGCTCGGGCAGCGACTGAACGACCTTGTGCGCGATACCTATTCGGAGGTCGATGCGATCTGCCTGTGCATCCCCGCCGACGAGAAGATCGGCCCCGGTGACCGGTGGATCCTCGATCAGGTGCGCAACGTCGCGCCCCGCACGACCCTCATCGGTGTCGTCACCAAGATCGACAAGGTCGGCAAGGAACAGGTCGCCGCGCAGTTGCTGGCGGTGTCGAAGCTGCTCGGTCCGGACGCCGACGTCGTGCCGGTGTCGGCGACGTCCGGGGAACAGGTCGAGGTGCTCGTCGACGTGCTCGCCTCGCACATGGAACCCGGTCCGGCCTTCTACCCGGACGGCGAGCTCACCGACGAGCCCGAGGAAACCCTCATGGCCGAGCTGATCCGCGAGGCCGCGCTCGAGGGACTCGGCGACGAACTTCCGCACTCGCTGGCCGTGGTCATCGAAGAGGTGGTCGAGCGTGAAGGCCGCACCGAGAAGCAGGGCGAGATGCTCGACGTGCACGCCCTGCTGTACGTGGAGCGGCCGAGCCAGAAGGGCATCGTCATCGGCAAGGGCGGCGCGCGACTGCGTGAGGTCGGTACCGCGGCCCGCAAGCAGATCGAGAAGCTGCTCGGCGTGAAGATCTATCTCGACCTGCATGTGAAGGTCGCCAAGGACTGGCAGCGCGACCCCAAGCAGCTCGGACGCCTCGGCTTCTGACATGCCCTGACCGGCTCCGCCCAGCCCGGCTCGAACCCCGAGAAGGTACGGTAGTTCGGGTGCGTCACTAAATTTCGACGCATCTGAGAAAACACCGATCAGTGACCGAAGTCGCTTCACGGGGGAAGAGACCATGGGCAGGAAATCGGGAACCGAACTCGCGGCGCGTGACGCCGTGTATGTCTACGGGGACCGCGCGAACCGGGGAGACACTCCCAGTGTCATGACACACTTCTACGTCTTCGACACACGGCAGGGGAGTGCGCCGGTCGCGACCCACGCCGAGGCCGTCGACTGGATCCTCGGGCGCACCCACCGGACCCCCGCGCTGCGCAGGCGCCTGCATCGGGTGCCGGGCGACCTCGGCTATCCGTACTGGGTCGAGTCCGCCGTCGACCCGGATCACCACATCGACTTCCGGCGGATCGGGCACACGACCCGCCCCCACCTGCACCGGCTGTTCGCCTCGCTCGCTGAACAGCCCCTCGACTTCGGCCGCCCACTCTGGAAGCTCCACGTGCTGGCCGACGTGCGGGGCGTCGGCGACCTCCCGGACCGCGCGACGGTCGTCGTGCTGCGGGTCCACCACTCGGTAGCCGACGGAAAGGGAGCGGTGCAGATCGCGCGCGCCCTGTTCGACGACCCGGCAGCGGAACCCTCCCGGGGCGGCACACCGGTCCCGGTTCCCGGCCCGGTCGCGGCGGTCCGGAACCTGCCCGGCGACTACCTGCGCTACGCGGGGGCGGTGCGCCGGTGGATGAGGGGCCGACGGTCACTTCGTGCACTGGTCGCCTCCGGAGAGATCGCCCGGTCCAGGACCCCACGCCCGCTCACCCGGTTCAACGTCGTGGACCACAGCACCCGCCTGTTCGGTCGGGTCCGGTTCGAGCTGCAGGACGTCCGGGCGCTCGGGCACGCCACCGGGACGACGGTCAACGACGTGATGCTGGCGGTGGTCTCGGACGCGGTGCGCAGCTACCTCACGGAGCGGGGTGAGACGCCGACGCTCTCACTGGCGGCCCACGTTCCGATCTCGGTCGGGGAGAGGTCCGAGCTGGCGGCCGAGAACAAGATCAGCGACCTGCACGTCGATCTGCACACGGACCGGACCGATCCGCTGACGCGGCTGCATCTGATCCACGAGTCGGTGGCCCGCGAGAAGGACCGGGTGTGGCGACCGGAGTGGATCGCCGTCGAATCGTCGCTCGACGCGGTGCCGTCCCTGTGCATGCGGTACTCGCTCTGGCGGGCCGTGCGCAAGGCGGTGGTCTCGACCTGCGGCCGTGCCGGGGCAACGAACACCGGCCTGTCGAACGTGCCACGCGGCAGCGCCGACGTCCTGCGGTTCGGGGACAGTCCCGCCGTGGGCGGATTCAGCGTGCCCTGCCTCAACCGGCTCGTGGGTCTGACCCACGCGGTCGTGACACTCGGTGACGCACTCGACCTGACCTTCTCGACGAAGCAGGCGGTGATGCCGGACCCCGAGGCGTACGAGCATCTGCTGGAGGGTGCCTTCGAGCGTCTGTGGTCGGCCGTTCCCGCGACCGCGTCGGTGCGGTAGCGGGCTACGACTGCCGGTGGGCCCCGCCGGTGAGGACGGCGCCCTGCAGCAGCAACAGCACCGACGTCGACAGGTCGCTGCCACCGCCGGTCGACAAGCGCCGCAACTGAAGTCCGGCGACGGTCGCGACCAGGGTCGATGCGACCGCCACGGGATCCGGCAGCCCGAGTTCGGTGAGGATCGCGACCGTCAGCTCGTCGTACGCGGCCCAGCAGCGGTCCGCGGCGGCGCGGAGCTCGGGGTCGCGGCCGGCCTGGACGTACAACTCGAACGGCGCGATCCGCTCGGCGGAGAACGCGAGATCCTCGGCGACGCGTTCGGCGAGTCCGGCGGCCTCGGCGAGCGAAACACCTTGATTCCTATGGGATTCGGCGATCTCGCGCAGCCGCGTCGTCTCCTCGGCGACGAACGTCTCGAGCGCCGCCCGCAGCAGGTCGGGCTGGCTCGGGAAGTGGTAGGTGATCGAGCCGAGCGAGACGTTCGCGTGCGCGGCGATGCGCCGGTTGGTGACTCCGGCGACGCCGTCGGTTCCGATCAGGTGCAGGGTCGAGGCGACGATGCGGTCGCGGACGGACGTGGACACCGTCACCACCAGCGTTCCGGGATCGCCTCGTGCCAGCGCAGCGATGATTCCAATTGGGCGGCAAGGGAAATCAGCAGCGGTTCGGAATTCGCGGGTCCGAGCAGTTGGGTGCCGATGGGCAGGCCCGCGTCGGTGAAACCCGCCGGCACGTTGATTCCCGGCCAGCCGAGCACGTTCCACGGCCACGCGTAGGGGCATGCGGCGGTGATGACCTTGTCGGTCTGCCAGCCGCCGATGTCGTCGATCGCTTCGATCGGGAGTGGGGGCATGGCCGTGGTGGGGGCCAGGACCACGTCGAACCGGTCGAAGATCGCCCCGACCCGCCGTCGCAACCGCGGTTCGTAGGCGCGTGCCGCGCGCAGCGGTGCGCCGCCGAGCAGGCGCCCGGTGCGGGCGTTGGCGCGGGTGCGGACGTCGGCGAGGGACGGATCGGGAAGCCGGTGCAGCCAGTCGTCGAGACCTGCCATCGAGCGGGGCAGGAAGTTCAGGCCGAACGTGATGCCGTAGTCGGGGTCGGCGACGGCGACCTCGTGGCCGAGGTCGCGGAGGGCCCGGGCGATCGAATCGACGCCGGCGCGGACGTCGGGGGTGAGGCGGGTGCGTGTCGCGGTGAACGGGGTGCGCAGCGCCAGCGCGATGCGCAGGCGTCCGGGGTCCCGGCCGACGGCGTCGGTGACGGTGACCGGATCGACGTGGTGGCGGTCGCCGGGGTGGTTGCCGGACACCGCGTCGAGCAGCAGGGCGGCGTCGGCGACGGTGCGCGCGAGGACGCCGTGGGTGGTCAGACCGTTGAACGCCTCGGGGTCGGGCCACATCGAGATCCGCCCGCGTTGCGGTTTGATGCCGACCAGGTGGCTCCACGCGGCGGGGATGCGGACGGACCCGGCGCCGTCGGAGCCGAGGGCGGCCGAGACGAGCCCGGCGGCCACCGCGGCGGCGCTGCCTCCGGAGGACCCGCCGGGCGTGTGCTCGCGCGACCACGGGTTGCGGGTGTGCCCGAACGCGATGCCGCCGGTGAGCGGCCATTGGCCCAGCTCCGGCGAATGGGTCTTGCCGACGATGACGGCTCCGGCTTCGCGCAGGCGGCGCACGACCTCGGCGTCGTAGTCCTGGGGCGGGAATTCGCCGGCGCAGCCGAAGGCCGTGGGTTCCCCGGCGATGTCGGTGTCGTCCTTGACCGCGATCGGCACGCCGAGCAGCGGGTGACGGGCGCCGGTCGCACGTCGGCGGTCGGCCTCGGCGGCCTCGGCGAGCGCGGCTTCGCGTCGGACCACCCGGAACGCGTTGAGCGTGCCCTGCGTGGCCTCGATCCGATCGAGCGCGGCCCGAGTCAGTTGCACCGACGTGACGGTGCCGTCCGCGAGCGCGGCGGCTTCGGCGGCGAGTCCGGCCGCGCGGGTGTCTTCCCTGGAAGTGGTCATCGAACGGCCCCCTGTTCGTTCGAACGAACAATAACGCGTTCCAGTTGCGCGGGCAAGACCGCCCGTGTGCCTTCGTGGTGGTCCGGGGCGCCGGAAAGGCGCACGACCCCTCGCCTGTCCGCCTCGCATGAAAGACTCGGGGAGTGAGGTTGTATCGGGACAACGCGGTGGTGCTCCGCCAGCACAAATTGGGCGAGGCGGATCGCATCGTCACCCTGCTCACCCGCCGCCACGGGCTGGTGCGGGCCGTCGCGAAGGGCGTGCGCCGCACCCGATCGAAGTTCGGTGCCCGGCTCGAACCGTTCGCGCACATCGACGTTCAGCTGCATCCCGGCCGCTCGCTCGACGTCGTCACGCAGGTGCAGACCCTCGACGCGTTCGCGGCCGACATCGTCGACGACTACTCCCGGTACACGACCGCCTGCGCGATCCTCGAAACCGCCGAGCGGCTCGCCGGCGAGGAACGTGCCCCGGTGCCGCGCCTGCACGCGCTGACCGTCGGGGCGCTGCGTGCCCTGTGCGACCGGATCCGCCCACCGGAGCTGATCCTCGACGCCTACCTGCTGCGTGCCATGACCTACGCCGGTTGGGCGCCCGCGATCGGCCGGTGCGCCCGCTGCGACCGGCCCGGTCCGCACACCGCGTTCCACGTCGCCGCCGGGGGAGCGGTCTGCGTGCACTGCCGGCCGCCCGGCTCGGCCACCCCGGCACCGGGTGTCCTGGCCCTGATGGACGCCCTGAACCACGGGCGGTGGGACGGAACCGAGACCGCCGACCCGGCGGTGCGCAGCCAGGCCAGCGGCCTGATCGCCGCGCACCTGCAGTGGCATCTCGAGCGGCGGCTGCGCACGCTACCGCTCGTCGAGCGTTCCACCGACCATCCGGCAGCCGGTGCCGTGGGGCACGACGCCGGTGCCGTCAGGCAGGATGAAGACCGTGATTCGACGACGCGCCCCGCAAGCATCGCCTGACCGCGCGATCCGGCCCCCGGCCCCCCACCCGTCCGGTGCTCGGCCCCCGATCCTGCAGCCCGAGTTGATCCCTCGGCACGTCGCGCTCGTCATGGACGGCAACGGCCGCTGGGCGCAGGAACGCGGACTGCCGCGCACCGCCGGACACGAACGCGGCGAGGCCGTGCTCATGGACACCGTCGAAGGCTGCATCGAGATCGGTGTCAAATGGCTCTCGGCGTACGCGTTCTCCACCGAGAACTGGAAGCGCAGCCCCGAGGAGGTGCGCTTCCTCATGGGATTCAACCGCGACGTGATCCGTCGCCGCCGCGACGAGATGCACGAGATGGGCGTGCGGGTGCGCTGGGCGGGCCGCCGGCCTCGGCTGTGGCGCAGCGTCATCAAGGAGCTCGAGATCGCCGAGGAACTCACCAAGGACAACGACGTGATGACCCTGGTCATGTGCGTCAACTACGGCGGACGTGCCGAGATCGCCGACGCCGCGCGTGAGATCGCGCGACGCGTCGCGGCCGGTGAGATCGACCCCGAGAAGGTCACCGAGGCGACGATCGAGCGGTACCTCGACGAACCCGACATGCCCGACGTGGACCTGTTCCTGCGCCCGTCCGGCGAGCAGCGCACGTCGAACTTCCTGCTGTGGCAGGCGGCCTACGCCGAGTTCGTGTTCCAGGACAAGAACTTCCCCGACTTCGACCGCCGCGACCTGTGGGCCGCGTGCGTCGAGTACGCCTCCCGCGACCGCAGGTTCGGTGGAGTCAAGTGAGCGAACTGCGGGATCGGATCGGCGCGGCGCTCGCCTCGTTCGTCGACTTGCACGAACCGTCGGTCGACGGTGACGACTCGTTCGGATTCGACTACGCGGGGGTGCCCTGTGCGCTGCGGGTGGTGACGCTCACCGAGGGGCTCGACGTGGTGTCGCTGACGAGCGTGCTCGGGTGGGACCTCGCCCTCGACGACGAGCTGCGGGCCCGCATCGCGTCCGCGGCGGACGCCGTACAGTTCGGATCGGTGCACGCGGTCGAGCGGGAAACCGACGCGGACGTGGTGCTGCGCTATTCCTTCCCGGTGACCGGGCTGGGCGACACGGCTCTGACGACGATGCTGCTGCTGGTACTCGGGGGTGCGGCCGACGCGCGCACCGCGATCGTCGAACCCGAAGCCGGAATCGAGGGGGAGCGGTGAGCAAGAAGAACGGGCGCAAGAAGGGCGCGAACAAGAAGCGTGCGGGTGCCGAGGTTGTGAACACCGGGACCGCGGACGGCGCGCAGTCGCTCGAGGAATTGTGGGTCGTGCCGGTGGACACCGAGGACGACGACGCGTTGCGCGACGCGGTTCGACGGATCCTGGCGGACGTGCTCGACGAGGCGCCGGAACCGGACGAGGACGGCGATCTACCGATCTGGCTCGGTGACGTGATCACCTACGCGTCCGTCGACGCCGAGGACGCCGTCGTGGAACTGCGCACGTTCCTGGTCGAACGGATCGCCGGACGGACCCGCGCCGCCGAGGTGCTCGGCGACCTCCAGTCCGAGTGGCCGGACTTCAAGTTCGTGCTGCACAAGGACCGGGTGACGGCCGAGCAGCGTGTCCCCGCGTCGCCGCTGGTCCCGATGCACCTGATCCGTGCGGTCGGGGCGATCGTGCCGCTCGTCGAGGAGGCCCGGGTGCTGGCGTCCCGTCTCGGTGGCGAGGCGTGTGTGTTCGACGGGGCGGACGCCGACGATCAGGACAGCGTCGTGCAGGACAGCGTCGTGCAGGAGACCGGCGTCGAGGCCACCGGAACCGACCGTGCGGTCGGCGGAAACCTGCTCGCCGACGCCGGGTGCGGCTGCGGAAACTGCGACTGCGGCTGAGCCTCGGCCGGATACGTCCGGCTCAGCGCGACTGCTCGCCGTCCGCGGCGGCGCAGTCGCGGCACGTGCCGAAGATCTCGACGGTGTGGCTGACATCGGCGAACCCGTTGGACTCGGCGATCTCGTGGGACCAGCGCTCGACCTCCGGTCCGTCCACCTCGACGGTGAACCCGCAGGTGCGGCACACCAGGTGGTGATGGTGGCCCGACGAACAGCGCCGGTACAGCGACTCGCCGGTGTCGGTGCGCAGCACGTCGACGCTGCCGGCCTCCGCGAGCGACTGGAGGGTCCGGTAGACGGTGGTCAGTCCGATGCCGTCGCCGCGCTTGCGCAGCGCGTCGTGCAGGTCCTGCGCCGACCGGAACTCCTCGATGTCCTCGAGCAGGGCCACGATCGCGCTTCGCTGCCTGGTGGAACGGACCCCGACGACGGGCTTGCGGGCAGAGGTCACGGCGAAGATCAACCTTCCTGGACGTGGGCGATGGCGTCGACGACGATGTGGGCGAGATGGTCGTCGGCGAGGCGGTAGAGCACTTCGCGGCCGGACCGTTCCCCGCGCACGACCCCGGCCGACTTGAGCACCCGCAGGTGCTGGCTGATCAGCGGTTGCGTCACGCCGAGCGCCCCGACCAGTTCGTGCACGCAGCGTTCGGATTCGCGCAGCTGCAGCACGATGGCGATGCGGACCGGCGCGGACAGGGCACGCAACAGTTCGCCGGCGAGCGTGAGCGTGTGATGCGACGGAGGCGCGAGGTGTTCGTCCCGGCATTCGTGCTTGTCGGTGGGGACGCTCAACGGTTCTCCTTCGACGGAGCGGTAGTGTTAATGCAAACCGATTCCATTTTGATATGCATGAATGTGCATGTCAACCGGCTCGGAATTCGACCTGCAGGAGCGGAGCGATAGGCTTACCGGCGACGTATGTTGCGAACCACGCATCGAAGATGGAGAGAACCCGAGTGGCACCCAAATCCAAGATCGATACCGTCGCCAACCTCGCCAAGCGCCGGGGCCTGGTCTACCCGTGCGGTGAGATCTACGGCGGTACGAAGTCGGCCTGGGACTACGGGCCGCTCGGCGTGGAGCTCAAGGAGAACATCAAGAAGCAGTGGTGGCGCAACATGGTCACCAGCCGCGAGGACGTCGTCGGCCTCGACTCCTCGGTGATCCTGCCGCGCCAGGTATGGGTCGCCTCCGGCCACGTCGGCGTGTTCAACGACCCGCTGGTCGAGTGCCTGAGCTGTCACAAGCGGCACCGGCAGGATCACCTGCAGGAGGCGTACGCCGAGAAGAACAAGCTCGACGACCCCGACTCGGTGCCGATGTCCGACATCCCGTGCCCGGACTGCGGCACCAAGGGTCAGTGGACCGAGCCGCGCGACTTCAACATGATGCTCAAGACGTACCTCGGCCCGATCGAGAGCGAAGAGGGCCTGCACTACCTGCGTCCCGAGACCGCCCAGGGCATCTTCGTGAACTTCGCGAACGTGCTCACCACCTCGCGCAAGAAGCCGCCGTTCGGCATCGGCCAGATCGGCAAGAGCTTCCGCAACGAGATCACCCCCGGCAACTTCATCTTCCGGACCCGCGAGTTCGAGCAGATGGAGATGGAGTTCTTCGTCAAGCCCGGTGAGGACGAGGAATGGCACCAGTACTGGATCGACTACCGGATGGACTGGTACACGGGGCTGGGCATCAACAAGGACAACCTGCGCCTGTACGAGCACCCGCAGGACAAGCTGTCGCACTACTCGAAGCGCACCGTCGACATCGAGTACCGCTTCCACTTCCAGGGCAGCGAGTGGGGTGAGCTCGAGGGCGTCGCCAACCGCACCGACTTCGACCTCGCGACGCACGCGAAGCACTCGGGCACCGACCTGAGCTACTTCGATCAGACGACGAACGAGCGTTACACGCCGTACGTCATCGAGCCCGCAGCAGGCCTGACCCGGTCGCTGATGGCGTTCCTCGTCGACGCGTACACCGAGGACGAGGCTCCCAACGCCAAGGGCGGTGTCGACAAGCGCACCGTGCTGCGCCTGGACCGCCGGCTCGCGCCGGTCAAGGCCGCGGTGCTGCCGCTCAGCCGCAACGCCGACCTGAGTCCCAAGGCCAAGGACCTCGCCGCCCAGTTGCGCCGCAACTGGAACGTCGAGTTCGACGACGCCGGCGCCATCGGCCGCCGCTACCGTCGCCAGGACGAGATCGGTACCCCCTTCTGCATCACCGTCGACTTCGACACGCTCGAGGACCAGGCGGTCACGATCCGCGAGCGCGACACCATGGCGCAGGAGCGTGTCGCGCTCGATCAGGTCGAGGGCTATCTCGCGCAGCGCCTGATCGGCGCCTGACCCGCCGAGCGGGACTTCGTGCCGGCCGGGCCGGGAGACCGTCGCGCTCCCGGCCCGGACCGGATGGTCGACTACTCACGTGGGCGGCGGCCTGCGGCGTTAGCCTGAGAGGGCAACCGTCTCGTCGAACACCGTGTCTGGAGCAGAGATGCCCGATACCGGCAGTACCCCGACCGCAACCTCGATCGCTCCGCCGACGAACGCCTCGAATGCGGATCTCGTCCGGTGGGCAATCGGTCGTATCAACGCCAGGGACATCGACAGCCTGCGCAATCGTCTCTGGACGGACGAGTCCATCGTGTACTTCCCGACCGGGTCGTGTCGTGGCGCCACCGAAATCGGCGCCTACTTCGACCGCGTCTACTCCGGGGTGGCCGACTTCGCCATGGAGATCTCGGCGATCGCCGAGTCCGGTGACGACGTCCTGGTCCACTGGCGTCTGACCGGCCGCCACACCGGCACCCTCTTCGGGGTCGCCGGAACCGGGCGGACCGTCGAGCTCGAGGGTTTCGACCACTTCGTCCTCGCAGGCGGCAAGGTCGTCACCAATACGGTGCGCTACGACCAGATGGAGTTCGCCCGCCAGATCAAGATGCTGCCGGCCGAGGGGTCGATTCCGGATCGCGTGACGAAGGCAATCTTCAATGCCACCACGCGGATAGCGCATCTCGCGCGTCGTCGCTAGCGGCCGCGGGCAACCACCGGTTCGGCGAGACCCTGCTCCTCGCACAGGGTTTGCAGCCGTGCGAGTGTCGCGTCGAGGCCGGGGCCGAGCCTCGGTCCGGGTGTGAATCCGGCCGGGAGATGCCGCATCCCCTGGATGATGCCGATCGTCTCGTAGTGCACGGCCCGGTCTGCCGTGCAACGGAAGTCGGGCATCCGATCGAGGACGGCCAGGAGCATCCGCTTGAACACCGTGCGGGCCACGTTCGATCCGATGCATCGGTGGATACCCAGCCCGAAACTGAAGTGCCGGTTGCCTTTCCGTTCGAGGTCGACGGTGTCGGGATCGTCGAACAGCGACGGGTCGCGATTGGCCATCGCCCACGACAGCCACAGTCGCTCACCTTCGCGGAGGTCGGCACCGGCGTATTCGTAGTCGGCGCAGACGGTTCGGCCGTCTCCCGGGGTCGGTGTGAAATACCGCAGGAACTCCTCGGTCGCCGAATCGAGCAGGGTGTCGCGTTCGCGGTCGAGGCGGGCACGTTGATCCGGATGCTCCGAAAGCCACTCGAACGCATGGGCGGTCAAGGCCGTCGTCGTGTCGAATCCGCCGCCGATCAACAGATTCAGCATCCCGAGGATCTCGATGTCCGGCGGCGCTTGCCCGTCGATCTCGGCGCGGACGAGTGCGTCGACCAGCCCCGGGCGCGGCGACTCCCGCACCTCGAGGATCGTGGCGAACAGATCCGTGCCCATCGCCCGGTGCAGGTCGAGCACCCGGGCGCGATCCGGCGAATCCGGCGGCGTGTACAGCGCTGCGTGGGCGGGTTCGCTGTAGACCTCCCACTTGTGCAGCGGAATGCCCAGCATCGCCAAGGTCAGCACGGCCGGAACGATGTTCGCGAGGTCGTCGACGAAATCGATGTGCCCGCTCGCGATCTTCTCGTCCAGGCAGGCGTGCGTGACCTCGTCGACGAACGGGATCCAGCGCGCGACCGCCGCCGGTGACAGATACGGGTTGAGGATCTGCCGGTACGCCTGATGTTCGGGCGGATCCATCTCGAGGATGCCCGAGCGGATCGGGTTCTCCGCGTGCGGAATCGTGATGCCGGTGTAGCCGCGCCGGACCCCGTTCACATCGTTGTCGTTGGAGACGACCTGCGACCGCGCCAGGTGGAACACCTCCTCGGCGCCGGCGGCGACCCAGTGCCCGCCGTGGGTGTCGGTCCACGCCAGGGGACAGTGCGCCTGCATGTCCTTGGTGATCGCTTCGAACCGGTCGCGGTACTCCGGCGCATGCCGATCGAAATGGAACCGCTTCTTCCCCTGCTCGGTGTTCGTCACGACCACAGCCCCCCGTCGGCGATGGTGATGCGTGCCCTCGGGTCCCGACCAGCTGGGATACCCGAAAAGCGCTGGTGGGCAGAAGGTTAGCAGTACCGTCGCCGACGGGAACCGGATTCGCTGACTTCGGTCAGAAACGTCCGCCGCTGCTGCGGCCGATGCGGCCCGAGCTGCTGGGCCCGCCGAACGAACCGGGTCCGCGACCGCCGCCCCCGCGGTAGCCGCCGCGCCGCGAGTAGCCGCCCCCGCCTCCGCCGCGCAGGATGCTGTCGATCAGGATGCCGCCGAGGATTGCGCCGGTCATGTCGTTGCCCGAGCTGCGCGGCTGCTGACGCTGTTCCCACTGCCGCACGTCGCTCTGCGCGGCCCACAACGCCTTCGCGCCCAG
>NZ_JBMBTE010000092.1:0-20407 GCF_048897285.1 Rhodococcus sp. O3 | reverse complement strand
TGTTCACGTGCCCTTCGACCGGCCCGGAGTTGTGGTCGAGGGTCAGACCGGCGGTGACGGCATCGAGATCACGGCGCAGGCCGGCGGCGAAGGACCGCAGGGGCGGTGATCCGGTGGCGTCGACGTCGGTCATCCAGCTGATGAGTTCGAGTCCGCGCCGCTCGACCATGATCTCGGCGAAGCCGCGGACGTGCTCGCGAAGGGCGGTCAGTGCGGGGCTGCGTTCGAGGATTCCGGCGAGGCGGCGGCTGTCGGCGTCGGTGGCATAACCACGGGGCCGTCACGGTTGGATCGTCGATGTCTCGGATTGCGTGCCGACGAATGGGCACCTTCTGTCAGCTGCAGCCCGTCCTGATCCGACACGGCAGGTGTCTGGTCGAGTCAGTAGTTGATGGGATCCCGCGAGATCGGGCAGGTCATGCAGTGTCCGCCGCCGCGGCCTCGTCCGAGCTCAGCGCCCGTGATTTCGAGGACTTCGACGCCGGCATCACGCAACAGTCGGTTGGTGTGCGTGTTGCGGTCGTAGGCGAAGACGACGCCGGGTTCGATTGCGACGAGGTTGTTGCCACTGTCCCACTGCTGTCGTTCCCCGGCATACCAACCGCCGCCCGGTTCGATTCTGCGCAGCGGGGTCGACAGCGCCGCGCCGACGACGTCGATCCAGTGCGCGCCGTGGTGATCGATGACATCGAGGCGGCCCTCGGTTCCGGGCCGCAGTTCGATCGGATGGATACCGTCGACAATATCGGGGTAGTAGGTGACGATGTCTCGATCGGCGAAGGTGAATACGGTGTCCAGATGCATCGCTGCCCGCAGTTTGGGCATGCCGGCAACGAGCACACGGTCGGCTGCTCCGGCACGGAAAAGTGCATGCGCGACCTGAGTGATGGCCTGTCGACTGGTGCGCTCGCTCATGCCGATCAGGACGGTGCCTGCCCCGACCGGCATCACATCACCGCCTTCGAGAGTGGCTTGGCCCCATGTCTGTTCGGGATCGCCCCACCAGATCGTGCTGTCTCGGAAATCGGGGTGGTACTCGTAGACAGCCTTCATGAGCAGGGTCTCGTCATGGCGAGCGGGCCAGTAGAGCGGGTTGAGTGTGAGGCCGCCGTAGAGCCAGCAGGTGGTGTCGCGGGTGTAGAGCGTATTCGGTAGGGGTGGCATCAAGTATTCGTTTACGCCGGTGGATTCACGAGCCAATGCGAGGTAGGGCGAACGGAAGTCGTCGGGGAGATCGCGAGTGGACAACCCCCCGATGAGGTACTCGGCCAGCCGGTCGTCGGGAAGCGAGTCCAGGAAGGCTCTCGTGTCGTCGACCAGTCCGAGACCGACCTCGTTGGCAACGATCTTGCGGTCCAAAAGCCATGCTTTCGCCTCAGGCACGGCCATCGTCTCAGCGAGCAGTTCATGCAGCTCGACGACCTCGACTCCGCGTTCCTGCAACGTTTGGACGAATTTGCCGTGGTCCTCTTTGGCTTTGTCCACCCAGAGGACGTCGTCGAAGAGGAGGTCGTCGTTGTTGCTCGGAGTCAGCCTCTCGTGCGCCAGGCCCGGCCGGCACACGAGCACCTTGTTCAGGGTGCCGACCTCGGAATGGACCCCATGTGGCGCGCTGCTGGGCATGCTGTTCTCCTGAATCACTGGTGCGGAAGGTACGGAGGCTCAGGCGGAGTGGGCTGTTCGATCTGGACGACACCGGTGGCCATCAGCACAATCCCGACGACGGCTCCGACCGAAACGACAGCGAAAATCGCCAGGCCGGGGCGGGTGAACACGGCCTCACCCCGTTTACGTCGTGCAGAGTAGTAGAGCAGCGTCGCCGGGGCGAGCAGCACGCACGAGAGGAAGAGGAACAAGTACCCTGCCGCCCACAGCAGGAACAGGGTGTAGACGGTGGAGATCGCAGCCACGACCAGCTCGCGCGTACGACTGCGGTCGTCGGCGGGGTAGCCATCGTGTGTGAGCGCAAGTTTCAGGGCATAGGAGGAGGCCAGCGCGAAGGGCAACAGTGCCAGTGCCGCGGTGAGGTCGAGGGTGAAATCGAGCGCGTTGTCGACGAACTGGACAGCGAACAGGATGGCGGTGACCAGGATCGAGGTCCACAGCACCGCAGACTCCGGGGCGTCGTGCTTGTTGAGTCGTGCGAAGTAGTCCGGAAAGTCCTTGTCTTTCGCTGCAGCGTAGACGACATCAGCGGCGAGCAGCTGCCAGGCGAGATAGGCGCCCAGCACCGAGACGATGAGTCCGATCCGGATGAGCGTTCCGCCCCATTCGCCGGTTACGGATTCGAGCACGCCTCCGATGGAGGGTTGCGGCAGCGCGGCGATTTCTTCTTTGGGAAGGATGCCGTAGGACAGGATCGAGATGCTGGCGAACAACGCCAGCACCGAGAGGAACCCGAGGACGGTTGCCCTGCCGACGTCGGACCGCTTCTTCGCATGGCGCGAATAGACGCTCGCGCCCTCGATGCCGAGAAACACGAACACCGTGATGAGCATGGTGCCTTGTACCTGTTGGAACAGCGAATCCCCGCCGGGAAGGTCGTATCCGCCGGTCAGATTGTCGACGAAGACGTCCGTCTCGAAGAAGAAGATCACAAGAATCAGGAACAGCAACAACGGAACGAGTTTCGCGGCGGTGACGATCGTGTTGATCCATGCCGCCTCCTTCACGCCGTTGCGAATGAGGAAGAAGAACCCCCACACCGCAGCTGCCGACACGGCGAACGCCCACCAGGTGTCGCCCGACCCCAGAATCGGTTCGAGATCCGGGAACAACTGCGACACGGTGGTCATGATGAGCACCCAGTAGAAGGCGTTGCCGGCGCACGCGGAGGCCCAGAAGCCGACCGCAGACAGGAATCCGGGGTAGACGCCGAATCCTTCACGGGCGTAGACGTACACGCCGTTGTCCAGATTCGGTTTGCGTCGCGCCAGGTTCTGGAAAACGAATGCGAGGGTGAGCATTCCGGTGCCGGCGATCGCCCAGGAGATCGCCGCGCCGTACACCCCGGTCTCGCTCGCGAATCGCGAGGGCAGCTGGAAAACCCCTGCGCCCACCATCGAGCCGACAACCATCGCGGTCATGGCAGGCAGGCCCAAAGTGCCTGTTGCGTTCGAGGCGCTCACCGTGGAGGTGTTCTCGGTCATGACTCCACGCTCGATCCTTCCTGCCGTGCATGTGTCACGGGTTCGGTAGGGAAGTCGGCGAAAGTATAATCGCCGATTTCGGTGGGGATGTCGCTGAATGATCGTTTCTGTGCGACATGAGGGTTCGGTGCTCACAGGTGGAGCTGCTGACAAGGACAGTCCTACGGTGTGTAGTGGGTACGCGAAGGTGGCGCAACTGCGGGTTTTTCTACCCGATTCGAACCGTCCATCCATCGGAGTTGGCTGTCAGTAACTCTCCGACAAGCCGTTCAAGGCTCTCGCGGTGGCACGATGCAGGACGGTAGTTGGCGAATTCGACTGTTCCGGGACGATGTCGATGGCAAAATAACGGTCGCGTGATCGCCCTGATGATCGGACCCTTCTGAGGGTAGGTGCTTCGCCCCGGGTGCGTTCCGCCGTGTCAGGCGGAAGCTGGCAAACCCGATTCCTCGAAGAGGGAACGAGATGTCAGTGCTGGTGGCGTGATCTCGACAGGGAGGTCAAGATGCCGTCCGATACCGCTGAGTGGGCAGTACAGATTCTCGTCTTCATTATTGTCGCGTATCCGATTGTCGGCGGCCTGGCATTCATCGTGTCCAGCTTCTACTACCACGTGTTCTCGGAAAAGCGCGAAATGCCGCGGTATCTGCAGCATGGCGAGCCGTTCGTGACGATTTTCGTCCCCGCGCACAACGAAGAATCGTCTATCGCCAGCACCGTGCACTACCTGGCGAGCCAGATCAACTATCCCGCGGACAAGTACGAGATTCTGGTCATCGACGATGCGTCGACCGACCGAACCGCCGAGATCCTGGCGCAGCTCCAGGACGAGCTTCCTACCGTCCGCGTGATCACCGTCGTCCAGAACTGCGGCAAGGCCCATGGGCTCAATGTCGCTCTTGCGTATGCCAACGGCGACTTCCTCTTGTCGAACGACGCCGACACCAAGCCCAATCCGGACGCGCTGTGGCAGTACATGAGCTATTTCGAACGGGACGGGGGGCACAACGTCGGTGCGGTGACCGGCAACATGCTCGCGGCCAACCGCACGACGCTGACCGCACAAGCGCAACAGAACGAATTGAACTCGATCATCGGTCTCATCAAGCGTTCACAAATGTCCTACGGTGCTCTGTTCGCATTCTCCGGGGCCAACACCATGTACCGGAAACAGGCCGTGATCGACGTCGGTGGGTGGCATGCCGAACAGCCGACCGAGGACATCTCCATCGCCTGGGACATGCAGCAGGCGGGATGGCGCGCTCTGTTCGCCCCGCATATCCGGTTCTTCCTCGACGTTCCCGAACGATTGAAAGCGCTGGTCAAGCAACGGCGACGTTGGTCCTCAGGTGGCATCTACGTTCTTCTGAGCAAAGGCCCCAAACTGCTGCGACATCCGGTGGCGAACTTCCGGATGATGCCCGTGATCCTGGACTACGGCATCAGCATCGTCTGGAGCTTTCTGTACTGGATCAGTATGGCGTTGTTCCTCCTGGCCCAGGTGTACTTCGCGGTGGCCCAGAACTGGGAGCGGTTCTGGCACAACTGGTACATGGTCGGCATCTTCGTCGCCATCCAGATGGTCGTCGGGTTGATCCAGTTGACCACTGCGTCGTACTACAACGACGGCGGCAAGACCCTCAAATACATCGTGTTCGCGCCCTGGTACATGCTGGTCTACTGGATGGTGAACACCTGGACCGTCGTCTATGAGTTCATCCCCACAGTCGCTAACCTCAATCTTTCGTGAGTCCCGCGTGCCGGCCTGAGCGGCTTCGGATTGGATGTGGAGACCGTGGATCCGGTGTGCATCCACGCTCGGTCGCCCGACACGGTCGGGTGACGCGGAGGTCCACGGCCCCGAGAACGGTTTCCTTTCGTCTCGATCGGACAGATAAGAACTGGTCACGCAGGCGCAGGAAGCGCTGCGAGCCGGTTCAGGCCGGCCATGAGAACATCGACATCCGGAGCTGTGACGGCCAGCCGCAGACGAACACGGCGGGCATGCCGGGCGATCCTCCCGGCGATCGACAGCAACCGCAGCCGCACCCGTTTCGGTTCCCACCGCCGTGCCGGAACCTCGGTGAATGCGAGCATCTGCATCCACGTGAGCAGCTCGCATGCGAGTTGCACGAGCGCCAACCAGATCCGGTTCTGATCGAAACCGTGCAACGGAAGATTCTGCAACCTGGTGACTTTCGCTGCTCGGATCCGGTCCTCGCACCGAGCCCTACGCCGGTGCCGCAGCTCCAGATCGGGCAGTTGGCCTCGGCGGGTGTTGGTGACGAACGCGGTCAGGCGTAGCCCGTCGCGGTCGGTGAACCGCAACTGTGCACCCGGATGCGGCCTCTCCTTCCGGACGATCACCCGCATGCCTTTCGGCCACGTCGACAGATCGAGCAGGTCGGTGATCTCGGCGACCCAGGCTCCGTCGCGGACCTGGCCGTCGGCGTCGTAGGCCGGGGTCCACGCCTGGTCAGGGACTAGATCGATTGCTTCGGCGTGGGCGTCGGTCAACCCGAATCCGACCGAATACGAGAGCCTGCGCTTGGTCAGATACTCGATCAAGGAGTGGGTGCCCCCGGCACCATCGATCCGGACCAGCACCTTCTTCCCGACCCGATATCCCGGGTCGAACGGCAACTGCGCCAGGGCGTCCTGCACCACGGTGATGTGATCGGCGGCAGTATTCGACCCGGAGTTGCCCGGCCGCAGCAGCATCGCGACGGGTTCACCGGTACCGCCGGTGCCGTGGTCGACGAACGCGCACAACGGATGGAAACCGAAGCCACGCTTGAACGTCGGAGCGGCCTGTTCCTTCTCGGAATGCGCGGTGACCAGGGTGGCATCGATGTCGAGGACCAGCGGATGGGCTTCGTCGATGGCGTGGTCGGGAGCCGATGTGCCGGCAGCGGCCCAGGCGTGGGCTCGGGCGGTGGCGCGGGCCCGGCCGATCGCGGCGAGCGCGGTGTCGGCGTCAGCGGCCAACACGCTGATCAGGCGGGAGACGGTGGGATCCGAGGCCACCGCACCGAAGATCTCCGGGTGCGCCCGCAGTTGTGCGATGTCGGCGAGGCAGTCCCCGCCGATCGCCAATGCCGTCGCGAGATCGAGCACGATCTTGCCGGGATCGTGTCGGGCCAGCGGTTTTCGATACGGTGCGAGCTCGGTCGTCAACGCCGCAGCGAGGCCGGTCTTCTCCGCGGTGCGCAGCAGCAGAGCCGCGCCGGCATGGGACACGACGCCGGTTCCGGTGGCCGATGCGGACACGCGTGGGTAGGGGGACGTAGACTTGCTCACCGGAATGGTGCTCCTCGAACTGCGGCGGATATGACCCTAGACAAGTCACATCTTCGCAGTTCAGGGCACCATTCTTTGCATGCGACACTCGGTCGGTTCGCTATCTCCGTGAAAGCCCGAGGCTAAGGTGTGGCACCGTCGAGACGGCGGCACGTGGCGGTCCCCGGAGCGTTCCACCAGCCTGCAGGTCACCCGTTCTGCAGGAAAGCGCGAAGCGCCATGACTGCCACACCGTCCTACATCAGACATCACGTCGACGAGGATCACGTCACCGTCGACTGGTTCTTCGGGCGACAACGCCTCGGCACGAAGGCAACCCAACTCGTCCTGGTACTGCTCGGCTGGTTCTTCACCGTGCTCCCTGTGGTCATCACCGCCTCGGCCCTGCTGAACCGGAACAACGACAACCGTGGATGGTGGGGATACCACGAAGGTTTCGTCATGTGGGATCTCACGATGGCATTCCTAGGCATCCTCATCTGCTTCTTCGTCGTGGGCTTTTTCGTCCTGCATCTCATCGACCGCGCTGGAAGGAGAGGTCGCGCGAAGGAGAACACCTACGACGAACCGCGCCTGGAACAGCGCCTGCAGATCGCGGTTGACTGGTACGCCGACAAATTCGGACCCGAAGCAGAACGTAGACAGCGAACGAGAATCCGGATCGAACCGTGGGGTGACATCGAGACCTATGAGCTGCGTGGGTTGTACCGGCAGAACGGAGTCGAATGATGCCGATGTCGTCAGCAGACCAGGAGCTCGTCACCACCATGAAGCAGCGTGAGTTCCACATCAAGCGGAGACAACGCGCCGCCGACGCCGTCCACTACGAACTGCGGCGCTACCGAGTGCTGATCGTCGGTGCGGTCGCAGTACTGGTCGCAACAACGATGCTCTGCATGCTGTTCGCCCTCAGGAATACTCTTCCTGCCGCCTGGGGATGGTGGCGGCCGGCCATCGTCACCGCCCTGATCGGAGCGATCCTCGGTGCCTATATCGGGCAATCCTCACTGCACACGGTGTACGGACGAAAACTGGTTGCCGGTAAGGAAAACCGGGTGCGAGAGAAGTACAGTGCAGATCTGCACGCGGGACGGCGGTGGCTGCAGTACTACTACAAGGGCGAGAACATCTCCGGATACGTACCGCAGATTCTGTACTTCATCGAAGCAGAGCGGCGTTTCGATTCGGTGGATGCCGCGCTGGCCTGGGCCAAGGTCACCCGCCGCCCGGGAACCGACGTCGCCGATCGCGCAATGGACAGGTTCAACCACGTCGCGGCGCACACCAACCTGGCAGCCATCGCCAGTACGAACCAGTTCGGTCAACCGTCGATCCGTCTCATGCGCTTCGTCACCTCAGACCGACCCGGGATATGGTACGTGACCACCGCACCGGACTCTCCGAAAGTGCCGGAGTTCGATCACGGCTGGCTCGCGCTGCTGACCCAACCAACCGAGTCAGGGGACACGGTCAGCAGCAACCGGGTCCGGGCCAGGTGCCTGGGCACGTCCTTTGTCACGATTGCCGAGTTGTATCGCACCCAGGTACCGGGATATCTGGACGGCCTGACCGAGGACGAACAACAACGCGAATTGGTCTACGAACTGACACTCGAGTCGGCAACGGTCGACAACTGGCTAGAGCACGATGTAGTCGAGTTCCGCTCTCGGGAGCGGCCCGAACCGGACGGACAGTGAACCCAGAGCGACGATACCCGCAACTCGCCGCGCCGGACAGAGCCTGGGACTACCCCGTTTCGGGCCGCGGTTGAGCACCCCGGGCGCGAGAATCACCTGGTCCACGGCACGGTGCGTGACGCGGTGCGCCCCTGGATTCGTGGGGGTCGAACCTGTGGTGGCCGCAGGACCGGGCCTGGTTCGTCGCCACCGACATCGATCTGATGTCGACCTACATCGGCTCGTCGATCGAGTGTGCCCGAGCGCTGCGGGCCTGCCCGGCTCGAGGCCATCGACACGGAAGCGACGAATCGCGTCACCTGGGACAGTGACGACCTCAACCCGCTACCGCCGAACCCGTACCAGCCGTGAAGAGGCCAGGCACCGGCATCGAATGGCAGCCGTCGCGGACATGTGTCGGTGCCGACGGGCATCCTCACAGTCATGAGGTCGCGACAGTACGAGTTCCTCGAGCACTACCCGTTCGCCGAGTTGCACCTGCTGGGCTGGCGCCTCAAAGAGCTGGCACCTACCTGCGTGAACGCTTCGCCGCGGGGTGCACCGATGCTGCCCGTCTGACAGCGGAGATCACCGAACGCGGCTACCGCGGCAGCGCCAAAACCGTCCGCCGGTTCCTGGCGCCACTGCGCACCGAACACCGGACGCGGCCGGTACCACCGCCGGTGCCATCCCCCGGCAGGTCACCGGGTGGTTGACCGATGAGGTCGGTGGCCGGCGCGGTTACCGACCAGGTACCTGTGCTGCGAGGCGCGGGACGTGAGGCGCCGGGCACCGCAGTGCCGAGGCGTTCGCGGTCGGCGTCGTCGAGGTTGAGCGCGGCAGCCAGCGCCCGGACCGTGTGCGGGTAGGGACGCTGCCGCTCCCCACGCTCGAGCGCGCTCACCGCCTTGACCGAGATACCGGCTCGCTCGGCGAGCTCCTCCTGGGTCAGGCTGCGGGACTTGCGCAGACGCCGCAGGACGGCACCGAAGCTGTTCTCGTTCTCCTGCGCCACAGCAGGGACGGTAGCCGACCGGCGGCACCGTCACACGCTTCAGGGAAGAAGTGGGATGTCGGGAGAATTCGAAGTCGGTTCTCAGTAGTGGGAGAAGTGTTCACCCAATGACGGTTCGTGCTGGGCTGCACGCGCACATGGACGAACGGATCCGCTTGGCCGTCGGTTACACGCTGTGACGATCGAACCAGCGGATGGCTGGCGGTCGAGCGGATACTCGAGAAAGAGAGCGTCGCGGCGAAGAGTAGCCGAGCGACACGTCAGTTCCTCCCCAGGAAGCGGCCCGGTTTGAAGTTTGATTAGATAACCATCAATATAGATGTGTGTCGATACAAGTTGATCCGGGCGGTGAACCCTGCTGCGCCCCGCTTGCGCGTGAGCCCCTGACCGAGGACTGGGCCGGGGATCTGGCCCGGATGTTCAAAGCAATCGGCGATCCCGTGCGCCTGCGGATGCTGAGCCTGATCGCCAGCCACCAGGGCGGGGAAAGCTGCGTGTGCGACATCGCGCCCGCGTTCGATTTGTCCCAGCCGACGATCTCGCATCACCTGAAGGTGCTGCGCGAGGCCGGACTGCTCGACTGCGAGCGCCGCGGAACCTGGGTGTACTACCGGGTGATTCCGTCCGCGCTGGCGCAACTCTCGGCGGTGCTGTCGCCGGAGTCCGGTGTGGTGGCGGGTTCGGACTGCGCCTCGCCCGACGTCGACGCCGAGGTGACACGGTGACCGGGACGACCACCGAGCACCCGGCCGTGGTCGGGAAACTCTCGACCCTGGACCGGTTCCTTCCGGTGTGGATCGGTGTCGCGATGGCCGCCGGCCTGCTGCTCGGCCGCCTGGTACCCGGGATCGGGGACGTGTTGTCCGCGGTGGAGATCGACGGCATTTCGCTGCCGATCGCCCTGGGCCTGCTGATCATGATGTACCCGGTGCTGGCGAAGGTCCGCTACGACCGGCTCGACACCGTCACCGGCGACCGCAGGATGCTCACCGGCTCGCTGGTGCTGAACTGGATCGTCGGCCCGGCACTGATGTTCGCCCTCGCCTGGATCTTCTTGCCGGACCTGCCGGAGTACCGGACCGGCCTCATCATCGTCGGCCTGGCCCGCTGCATCGCGATGGTGATCATCTGGAACGACCTGGCCTGCGGTGACCGCGAAGCCGCCGCGGTGCTGGTGGCGATCAACTCGGTGTTCCAGGTGCTCATGTTCGCGGTGCTCGGCTGGTTCTACCTCTCGGTGCTACCCGGCTGGTTGGGCCTTGAGCAGACCACCATCGACACCTCACCCTGGCAGATCGCGAAATCGGTGCTGATCTTCCTCGGCATCCCGTTGCTCGCCGGGTTCCTCACCCGGCACTACGGGGAGATGGCGAAGGGACGCGCCTGGTACGAGCAGACGTTCCTGCCCCGCATCGGACCCGGGGCGCTGTACGGGCTGCTGTTCACGATCGTGATCCTGTTCGCCCTGCAGGGGGATCAGATCACCTCGCATCCGGTCGATGTCGTGCGGATCGCGATCCCGCTGCTGGCGTACTTCGCGATCATGTGGGGCGGCGGTTACGCCCTCGGAGCGGCGATGGGTCTGGGCTACGAGCGCACCACCACCCTCGCGTTCACCGCCGCGGGCAACAACTTCGAGCTCGCGATCGCGGTGGCGATCGCCACCTACGGCGCCACCTCCGGGCAGGCCCTCGCCGGGGTCGTCGGACCGCTGATCGAGGTGCCCGTGCTCGTCGCACTGGTCTACGTGTCGCTCGCACTGCGCACGCGTTTCACCTCTCCCGCATCCGCGACCGTCGCCCCGGCGGCAGTGAAGGAGTCCTGACATCGTGGCCACACCGTCCGTGCTGTTCGTCTGTGTCCACAACGCCGGCCGCTCCCAGATGGCCGCCGGATTCCTCGCCGCGCTCGCCGGGGACCGGATCGAGGTCCGCTCCGCCGGCAGCGCACCCGCCGACCGGGTCAACCCGGCCGCGGTCGCGGCGATGGCCGAAGTCGGAATCGACATCTCCACCCAGAACCCGAAGATCCTCACCGTCGACGCGGTGCAGGCATCGGACGTGGTGATCACCATGGGGTGCGGGGACACCTGCCCGGTCTTCCCCGGAAAGTCCTACCGCGACTGGGTTCTCGACGATCCTGCCGGACAGGGTATCGAGGCGGTCCGGCCGATCCGCGACGCGATCAAGAGCAAGGTCGAGGCCCTGATCGCCGAGCTGACCGGGCACCTTCCCAGCGCTGACGTCCGGGGCTCGAGATGACGACGAGCGTCGATGTCGTGGTGATCGGCGGTGGCCAGGCCGGTCTCGCCGCCGGCTACTACCTGCGCCGGGCCGGACACCGCTTCGTGATCCTCGACGACCAACCCACGGCCGGTGGGGCCTGGCCGCACACCTGGCCCTCGCTGCGCCTGTTCTCCCCGGCGGAGTACGCCTCCCTGCCCGGCTGGCCGATGCCCCGGTGGCGGGACGGGTTCCCGCCCGCACAACATGTCGTCGACTACCTCACCGCCTACGAGACCCGCTACGACCTGCCCATCGAGCGGCCGGTGCGGGTGAACACGGTGCGTCGCGACGGCCGGGCCCTGGTGGTCGAAGCCGGCACCCGACAGTGGCGGGCCCGCCGGGTCATCAGCGCCACCGGAACCTGGCAGCGGCCGTTCCGGCCGACCTACCCCGGCGCCCGCATCTTCACCGGCCGGCAGTTGCACACCGTCGACTACCGCACCCCGGCCGACTTCGCCGGCGCGGACGTCGTGGTCGTCGGCGGCGGCAACTCCGCCGCCCAGCTCGTCGCCGAGATCTCCACCACCGCCTCGACCACCTGGGTCACCAGCAGGCCGCCGCGGTTCCTGCCCGACGGCGTCGACGGCCGAGCACTGTTCGAGCTCGCCTCCCGCCGCGCCGCCGCCCTGGCCACCGGGCAGCGCGACCCCGGCGGCATCGCCGCCCTCGGGGACATCGTCATGGTCCCGGAGGTGCTCGCCGCCCGCGACCGCGGCGCCATGACCGCACTGCCGATGTTCGAGCGCCTCACCCGCGACGGCGTCGCCTGGGGCGATCTGAGCCGGCACGCCGACATCGTGCTGTGGGCCACCGGATTCCGGCCCGCACTCGGACACCTGACACCGCTGCGGCTGCGCGATCACACCGGCACCGTGCCGGTCTCCGGCGCCCGCGCCCTGAAGGAACCGCGCCTGCATCTGCTCGGCTACGGCGACTGGACCGGCCCCGGATCGGCCACCATCCTCGGCGTCGGCCGCAGCGCCAAATCCGCCGTCGCCGAACTCGACCTCGACGACTGACCGACCTCATCCGGGAAAGGATCCTGTGACGAGCGCACCCTCGGTGCTGTTCGTATGCGGGAAAACTGCGGCAAGTCCCAGATGGCCACGAGGCTGGTTCGGGGCTCGCCGACGACACATTCGACGTCTGGTCAACATGCGAAACCCGGTGCAGGTATTGAACATTCGTGCTGGTTTCCTCGCTAGGTCCCCGGTCGAGAGTTCGTGTGCCAGGGATGGCAGCAGGCACTGCTCCCAACGGCTCGTGTTCCGGCCTGCGTCGATATCGAGTGGTCGAATCAGGCGTTCATGAACGAGTGGGGGAAGGCGGCCGGAGACCCGGTGGGGTTCAGTCGAGGGTGAGCTGGTTGCGGTGGAAATCGAAGTGCTTGCCCGGATATCGGTAGAGTTCTTCGAGGGTCATGACATCGGTGAAGAACGGGTCCCAGCGCACGGGGAACGCCATGCTGCGTCGCAGGTTCGCGTCCGATTCCCGGGCCAGGGAGCGTTGTAGTGACTCGATGACGCGGTCGAAGTGCCGACCCATCCGGCGGCGATCGAACACGGTTGCCGCCATACACGATCCCCGATAGTTGATCTCGTGGAACGCCGGTGTGACCGCGTCCAGAGTCCACGCGAACCCGCGGCCGACCCAATCGGGCAGCCGGGAGAACACCCGGACCAGAACCAGCAGCCGCCGCACCACCATGTAACCGAACACCATGTGGAACAGCAGCTGTTCATTGGTCCATCGGGTCCCGGACGATGGTCGATCGAGTTCGCCCGCACCGGCGCTGTCGAGCAACTCGTGCAGCACGGTCCGGGCCCGTTCGAGGTCGGCGGCGATCGCGGCGCGATCGACGGGTGGCGGCTCGGACATGACGTGCCCCAGGCGGTTCGAGTGGGACTTACCCGGCGACGGGACTGCGGCGCTCGAGGAAGACGGTGTCGCGCCAGATTCCGTCGAGTTGGGCGATGCGTTCGCGGAGGCCGACGGTACGGAAGCCGGCGGAGTGGTGCAGGGCGATGCTGGCCCGGTTCTCCGGGAAGATCGAGGTCTGCAGTGTCCACAGCCCGGCCTCGTCGGCGGCGATCACCTGGGTGCGCAGCAGGGATTTTCCGACGCCGCGCCCGCGCATGCCGTCGGCGACGTAGATCGAGTTCTCGGCCACGCCCCGGTAGCAGTCCCGCCCCGAGGTCGGGGTCAGGGCGGCCCAGCCGACCACCGTGCCGTCGATCTCGGCGACCCATCGATGCCCGGGCAGCCACTGCGCGTCCAGGGTTGCCCGGGAGGGAACCTCGGTGGTGAAGGTGGCGGTGCGAGTGGCGATTCCTTCGCCGTAGATCCGGCGGACGTCGTCCCAGTCCCGGTCGGTCATGGGGCGCACGCTGATGTCCTCGGGAAGGTCGGCCGGGCAGCACGGCCGCGGGGTGAGCACACCCATGACCGCGTCGGCGGCGTGCGGGAGCCCGGTGCAGCACGCGGGGTTGACCATGACGACGGTGCTGGTGCGGTCCTTGTGGGCGGTGACGAATCCGACGTCGTCGAGCTTGCGGACGTGGTGCGAGACGGTGGGTTGGCCGATGCCGAGGGCGTCGGCGAGTTCGCCGATGGTTATGCCGGCGGGCCGGGACGCGACCTGGTGCAGCAGCCGGACCCGGGTGGGATCGGCGAGGCAGGCGAACCAGCCGACGTAGGTCACCGCATCCTCCGGCGCCAACGTATCCACCTGATCGGCGCCGGGGGTGCGGACGCAGGGCTGATCCGGGGGATCTTCACCCTGATCCAGGCCACCGCGATCACCGACCGGTGGGGCGCCACCGAATACGGGCGCCTGAACGGGCTGATGTCCGCGCCGATCGTCGTCGTCATGGCCCTGGCCCCGTGGTCTGGCGCAGCACTGTCATCTCTCACCGGGAGCTACGCCCACGCCTACCTGATCCTCGCCGCCGCAGCGGTGCTCGCCGCCCTGGTGGCGACCGCGAGCATGCCCCGGCCACGGTGACAAGGGCCAGGGACAGATGCGCCGGGAGCCTCGGCCTCGGACGGTCCGACCGACTCGACGGTGGCCGCATCCGGTATCCGTTCGATCGACGTGACCCGGCGGCGGAGTGCGTCCACCTCGCGGTTGCCTCGTCTGAGGAAGCGGGCTCCCACCATCGGGTGGGAGCAACCTTCTTCCGAGAGGAACCCTCCGATGACCACTCACCCGTCCACCCACCCCGCCGGCGACGACCGTGGGGGTGCGCGATGAGCGCCCCGGCCGTCGTGGTCGAGGATCTGCACGTCGCCTACAGCGCGACGTGGGCCCTCGACGGCGTCGACCTCGAAGCCGCCGCCGGGACCACCCTCGGGGTACTCGGCCACAACGGCGCCGGCAAGACCACCCTGATCCGCACGCTGACCACCCTGGTGCAGCCCACCATCGGCCGCGTGCAGATCGAGGGCCTCGACGTGGTCGGTGAGGCCACCGAGGTGCGCCGCCGGATCGGGGTGACCGGCCAATACGCCGGACTCGACGAATTCCTCACCGCCCGAGAGAATCTGGAACTGATGGGTCGTCTGACCGGGCTGCGCCGTACGGCCCGTGCGCGGGCCGACACTCTGATCGACCGGCTCGGGCTGCACGAATACGCGACCCGGCGGGTGGGGGAACTGTCCGGGGGTTCTCGCCGCCGGATCGACCTGGCCGCCAGCCTCGTCGGGTCCCCGTCGGTGCTGTTCCTGGATGAGCCGACCACCGGCCTGGACCCCCTCGCCCGCACCGGGCTGTGGGACGTCGTCGACGAACTCACCACCGCCGGCACCACCGTCGTGCTCACCACCCAGTACCTCGAGGAAGCCGACCGGCTCGCCGACCACATCGTCGTCCTCAGCCGTGGTCGGGTTGCCGCCCGCGGCACCCCCGCCGAGCTGAAACGGATCGTCGGGGGCAAGGTCCTGACCACCACTATCCCCGCTCACCAGATCATGGACCTGCCGTTCACCCCGACCACCGACCGGATCGACGGTGACCGGGTCCGGGTGTCGGTCACCGTCGATGATGCCCCCGCCGCAACAGAATTGGTTGCCCATCTGCACCGCAGCGGCATCGCGGTCACCGACCTGGACGTGACCTCCCCGAGCCTCGACGACGTCTTCACCCACCTGGCCCACACCACCGGAGTCCACAAATGACCACCATCCGCACCACGACCACTTATCGGCGCCCGGCGGTTGCGGACCAGCTCGCCGCCCTTACCGTCCGGAACCTGCGCACCAGTGCCCGGGTACCGCAGCTGTTGATGTTCTCGCTGACCATGCCGATGGCGATGCTGGTGCTGTTCAGCCAAGTCTTCCGCAGCGTCGCCGCCGGACCCGGTTTTCCGGGCGGGGTCAGCTACATCGACTTCCTTACCCCGGCCATGCTCGCCGTCTCCACGGTGATGGCCGGCACCAACGCCGGGGTGTCCGCCGCGATCGATCACACCAACGGCCTGCACGACCGCTTCGCGGCGCTGCCGATGCGGGCGTCGCTGCAGGGTATGGCTCGCACCATCAACGAGGCCGTCTTCACCCTCGCCCGGGCCGCGCTGCTCGGGATCGCCGCCGTGGCTTTGGGTTTCGAGTTCCACGGCACCGCAGGGGATGCAATCGCCGCGGTCGTCGTGCTGGTGGTGCTGGCCGGGGCGATGAGCGCGCTGTTCGGGCTGATCGGGGACCGGCTCCGCCGCCCGGACGTGGTTCAGTTCGCAGGGATGATGGTGATGATGCCGCTGATGTTCATCTCGAGCGCGTTCGCACCGATCGAGACCATGCCCGGCTGGATGCAGGCCATGGCGACAGTGAACCCGGTCGCACACGCAACCGACGCCCTGCGCGGACACGTCCTCGGCACCGCCACCGCCGGCGACACCGTCGCAGCCCTCGTCGCCGCGATCGCATTGTGGGCGATGGTGATCGCCGTTCCCGTTCTGGCCCGGCGGATCCGGCCGGCACACGCCCGCTGAACAGCGAATCCGCCCCGTCCCTCCCCATACGGAAGAGGCAGGGCGGATTTGCCGTGCGCTCCTCGTCCGGAGCCGGGCACTCTTCTGACCTCCACCCCGGGGAAGGGATGGAGGCCAGGTGAACGCTGTGGTCAGCAGATGCGCCCGGTGCCGGCGTCGACGGTGCTCATGATTCGGCGTCGAGCAGCAGCATTTCCTCCGCCACGATCAGGTCGACCTCTTCGCTGGTCAGACCCGACAACAGATGGGTGGTCAGCATCGCTCTCACCTCCTCACCGCACTTCTACTGGTACGTCGAACCGGAGAATCCGGAATCGACATCGACACCCATACAGACGAGGACCGTCGGGCTCGGACGCAGAGTGCGTCCGAGCCCGGGTCACCGTCGTCCGTACCTCTGCAAGGACCCCTGCGGGGTCGCCCCCCGCGCCTCGGGACGAGGATCCTGAAAGACGGAGAGGAACCGATAGATCATGAGCGAGGACACGGCCACCACCGCGACGACACCAGCCGATCTCGAGCAGCTCTGGCGCCGCTTCTCGGGCGACTTGCGGGCCTTCATCGCCCGCCGCGTCTCATGCCCGGAGGACGCCGACGACATCCTGTCGATCGTGTTCCTGCGGATGGCCAAGAGCCTCGACCATCTGCGCGAGCAGGACCGCATCCTCGGGTGGATGTATGCCATCACCCGCAACGCGATCACCGACTACTACCGGTCCGCGCCCCACCGCCGCGAGCTGGCCGTCGACACCGTCCCCGACAACCCGGCCGACGGAGAACCCGACGCCGCCGACGAAGCGGCGGAGAAGGAACTCGCCTCGTGCCTGGTGCCGATGCTCTCCAGGCTGCCCGCCGAGCAGGCCGCGGCGGTGAAGATGGTCGACCTCGACGCCCGAACCCACGCCGCCGCTGCCAACGAGGCGGGAATCTCGGTGTCCGGGATGAAATCCCGGGTCCAACGCGGCCGCGCCGCTCTCCAAGCCCAACTGCACGCCTGCTGTCGGATCAGCCAGGATCACACCGGCCACGTGCACGACTATCAGCCCCGTAGCGGATCCTGTGCCTGCGGAGCCACCCCACCGGCGGACCGGTAAACCGGAGCACAGCGTCCGGTCACGACGACCGGTGGACCGCACGAGACCACACAAACGAGTGCGGTGCGAGCAGATTCGCTCGCACCGCACCGCGTTGCGGATGACCAGCTACTGGCAGCCGCATCCGCCGCCGGCCGTCGCCGCCGGACCACAGCACGTCGACTTCTCGCTGTGGTCGCAGCACGTAGTTTGCTCTTCGGCGCTGCAACACGTGGGTGCAGCAGCCTGTGGGGTCGCGTCCGTTCGATACGTCGCCGCGGTCTCGAACTCGTTCGGGTTGGTCATGGTGACTCCTGGATCCGTGGGGATGGGTACCGGATCAGACGAAGGAGCACGAGAAGGGACGCAACCCCACGAAACAGCAGCGCCGGAACCGCCATAGGCGATGTGGGTACGCGCTTCCCGTTCAGATCACGGGATGTGGTTGCGGTGAAGCACCGACAGGACGAGAGGTGGGTGTCAAAGTCGGTAACCGAGGCAGCGACCGTGATCATTGGGCAAGCACTCGGCTGCCGCTCCGCGGCGTAGCCGTTGGAGCCGATGACGGGAATCGAACCCGCGTATTCAGCTTGGGAAGCTGATGTTCTACCATTGAACTACATCGGCACGCTGGGCTTTTGCCGATTTTCACCGGCTCGTCCCTAGCTCGTCGCACACTGTATCAGACTCCCCGCGACCTCTGTCACGATGTCTGCGGCGTGTGTCGCCGGCCGCTCACACGAGGGCGCGGCCGGTCCGGATCCGCCACCGCATGTCGGCGAGGAGCAGCCGGTAGGGGGCTTCGCGGACGGGGACGGGAAGTCGCTTGTTGACCTTGCCGATCGCGCGCGTGACCCGGTCGAAGCGACGCTGGTCGCGCGGGCTCCACGCCAGTCGCATCTCGTCGCGGAACAACGGTGGGAGGAACCCGGCGGTGAAGAACAGATTCATCCGGCCGAACAGCAGCGACGCCGGACCGGGCACGAATTCGAGCTTGGTGATGGACAGCAGGTGCTCGCGGATCTTGTCGTCGATGTGGACCTTCTTCAGGCCCTCGTTCCAGTACTCCTCGAACGCCTCCCGGTCGACCGGCCACATGTCCGGCTTGACCTGCAGAGTGGTGCCGAACCTGGCGCCGTTTCGGTAGAAGTAGTCGACGTGTTCGTCGGCGATCGGCCCGTACAGCGCCCGGTGCACGTCCTCGAATCCGCGGTAGATGCACGCCGCGACCCACAGCTGCAGTTCCGGATCGAATGCGTTGTACTTCACCGGGCTCTCGGCGGTGGACCGGACCTGCCGGTGTGAGCGATTCACGGCCTCGCGGAACAGCTTTCGTTCCTCTTCGGTGCCGCGCGCGGCGACCGCGAGGTAGCCGAGGGTGGTGCGGGTGCGCTTGAACGGGTGATCGAACAGACGTCCCGATTCGACGCGGCTCTCGAACACTCCGTAGCCGACGCCGGGCCACGACAGCTGCATGATGATGTTCGCGGCTCCGGCGGCGAGGCCGATGCCGTCCATCGTGTCGTCGAGTCCTGCCGGCTTCTCCGTCGTCGTCACGCTCCACCCCTCAATGCGAACAGTATCTGGATACGAATGTACGCAGATATATGACGCTCGTAAAGCAGCGAGGCTGACAAGATGGCCGCATGGCAACAGGACGGCTCTACGGGGGACGCGGCGGCGAGGAACGGCAGGCGGACCGTCGCGCCCAGCTCATCGAGGCAGGTCTCGACCTGCTCGGCGCACCCGACGGAGAACCCACCCTGTCGGTGCGCGGCGTGTGCAAACGCTCCGGCCTGGCCTCGCGCTATTTCTACGAGAGCTTCGCCGACCGCGACGCGCTGACCGGCGCCGTCTACGACCACGTCGTGCAGCAGATCGCGCAGAGCACCCTCGCGGCCGTGGCTGCCGCGCCCCGCGACGAACGCGGCATCGTGCACGCGGCCGTCGCGAACATCGTTCGCGAGATCGCCGCGGATCCCCGCCTGGGACGCGTGCTGTTCTCCGTCAGCCAGGCCGATCCGCAACTCGCGCGCCGCCGACTCGAGTCCGCGCGCATGTTCGCCGGGCTGGTGACGATGCAGGCCGAGGATTTCTACCAAGCGAAACTCAGCCCCGCGCTCGATCTCGCGGCGCACTTCGTCGTCGGCGGGCTGGCGCAGGCACTCACGTCCTGGCTCGACGGCACGGTCCCCCTCGAGGAGGACGAGGTCGTCGAGGCGTGCACCGAACTGCTTCTCACCGCATCGACGATGATGCGGTGATCCGGCCGGCGGCCGCGAACGCCCCGGCCGCGACCACCGCCGCACCCGCGAACATCGCCGCGAACCCCCACACGGTGGCTGCGGACGCGGCGAACACCACGGCCCCGGCGCACAGCCACACCGATTGCGCCGCAGCATCATTGACCTGCATCGCCGCCGAGCTCGTGCCCGTCTGCTCGGGCGGCGAGTAGTCGAGCAACAGCACCGACGTCGACGCGAACACCATCCCGATCCCGAGGCTCGTCACCGACCAGCCGGCCAGCGCGATCGCGGGCCACATATCCGACCAGAGCACGGTGGTCGACGCGCCGATCCCGAGTGCGAGCGCCGCCGTACCCCACCGCACGCGCACCGCCGCATCGGACAGCGCCGACACGTGCGCCGCCATCCACGCCCCGGCGAACCACGCGAGCGCCGACACCGTCAGGAACATCCCGGCATGCGCGGGCGTGAACCCGTGGAACTGCACCAACGCCAGCGGCACGTACACCTCGGCTCCGAAGAACGCCGCGCCCGTCAGCGACCGCGCAGACAGCACGGCGGGCAGGCCCGCGGCGAAACGCCACGTCCCGGCGGGCACCAACCGCGGTACCGACCAGCACACACCCGCGACCGCCGCGGCCAGCAGCAGCGGCCACCCCGCGACCTCCCGTTGTC